>JAMONB010000235.1 GCA_027066745.1 Flavobacteriaceae bacterium | reverse complement strand
ACATTACCAAATACCACTATAAAAGTCAGTAAAATATGTTTAGGTACTATGACTTTTGGAGAGCAAAATACCGAAGCAGAAGGTCATAAACAAATGGAGTATGCGTTGGATCAAGGAGTCAATTTTTTTGATACTGCCGAAATGTATGCTGTTCCAGCACGAGCAGAAACTTGTGGTTCTACAGAAAGAATTATAGGTTCTTGGCTCAAAAAAACAGGAAATAGAGATAAAATTATTTTAGCAAGTAAAATTGCTGGTCCAGGGCCATATACTGCTCATATTAGAAGTACTGGTTTTTCTGCAGCAGCCATTACTGAAGCCATAGAGGGAAGTTTACAACGCTTACAGACTGATTATATCGATATCTATCAATTACATTGGCCCGAACGTGGTGTAAATTGTTTTGGAGTACGAGATTATCCCTTTGAAACTTCAAAAAAAGAAGCCGAAAATCATTTAGAAATATTAGAAACTTTAAACGGTTTTATCAAACAAGGAAAAATTAAACATATTGGACTTTCAAATGAGACGCCTTGGGGAACAATGAAGTACTTACAAACAGCCGAAGCACATAATTTGCCGAGAATGATTACCATTCAAAATTCATATTCTTTATTGCATAGAGCTTATGAAGTTGGATTGTCTGAGGTTTCTTTACGCGAAAATATAGGTTTACTAGCATATTCACCATTGGCATTTGGAGTGCTTTCTGGTAAATATTTAAATGGCTCTATGCCAAAAGGTGCTCGAGTAACTTTATTTCCGAACCTTAGTAGGTATAGTAGCGAACAATCTGCAAAAGCGGTACAAGAATACCTTAAAATTGCCAAAAAATACGGACTAACATTAGCACAGTTATCCTTAGCTTTTGTAAATCAATTGCCATTTGTAACGGCTAATATTATTGGGGCTACAAAAATGAGTCAATTGAAAGAAAATATTGAGAGTATCAATATTGATTTATCTCAAGAGATTATTGATGAAATTAATGAGATACATGCTGTGATGCCAAATCCAGCACCTTAGACTAGCTTAGAAAAGTAGCTATTTTGAATGAATTCGCTATAGCTTTTTAATAGTAATATTTTTTATTTTGATTGATCCATTTGTACTTAATCCTAGATGTCCATAGTTACTCAATTTACTTTTTGAAAAAGAAGCTTTTAGCTCTTTACTGTCATTTACAATATAAGAATAATTATCACCATCAACACGAATTTTAATAGTATACCATTTATTTAATTTCACTTCAAGACTTTTATCCTTTAAAGTGATACCGCCTGTAGTGCCTAAAAAATAACCTGGTTGAAATTCACCTAAGCCTATGGTCATATTTTGTTCAATTTCATAAAGGTATGAGCGGATATAAGTTTGATCGTTGAAGTTAGGCATCACTTCAATAATTTCTCCATAAATTATCATAGCCTCTAGTTTTATCTCATAAGATTTAGGTAGTTTTTTGTGAGTACGAATAATAGCCCAATCATCACCGTTCTTAGTCCCTGTAATTATACCGTTTTCAATCTTCCAATTGCCAGAGTATGATTCCCATTTTATGGGTAAAAGTACCTTGTTTGAATTTTCTATAGGTGTAAAAACATATTTAGATGTTTTACAAGATGATAAAGTGAATGTAAGTATTAAGGTTAAAGAAATAATTATTTTCAATGAAGTAGTTTTTAGAGGTCTTAAAAGTAATGATTTTTTACACTCAAACAAATTAATAAAAATTAGTATCTTAGAATACGTTTTCAACTAGAACTAATTTATAGTATGAAAGTTTATGTTTAAACAAAAAGATATTCACCAAATAACAACAATCACACTTTTTAGTCTATTGATACTTACGGGAATATTGTACTTTGTTTTTTACGAAAGATTGGCCGCTTATTTTATTAGTTATGGATATCCTATTTATCTCATTTATCCTTTGGCTATTGCAAAAATTGTAGGTTCGGTAGTTATTTTAATAACTAAAAATAAGTTTTTAAAGGGGCTAGCTTATGCTGGCTTTTTCTTTAACTTTCTATTGGCTTTTTTTGCTCATGTTATGATTGGTGAATTTGATCCTTTTCCAACCATTTCTATGGGATTACTTTTGACATCGTATTTTACGAGTAAAAAGTTTGATAAGAATTAGGATGATTTAGTTTTTGTTGGTAAAAAATTTAACCTCTCATTATTTTACTTTTTGATATCTTTGCCAGCATGAGTAAACTATATATCGTTCCGACACCTATAGGTAATTTAGAAGACATGACTTTTCGTGCGGTAAAAGTATTGCAAGGGGTTGATTTGATTTTAGCTGAAGATACACGTACTTCAGGTAAGCTATTAAAACATTTTGAAATTACCACTCAAATGCACAGTCATCATATGCATAATGAGCATAAAATGGTAAATCGCATTGTAGAACGATTAAAAAATGGTGAAACTATTGCCTTAATTTCTGATGCAGGTACACCAGCAATTTCCGATCCAGGTTTTTTACTCACCAGAGCTTGTATTCAAAACGATATAGAAGTAGAGTGCTTACCTGGAGCAACTGCTTTTGTACCCGCCTTGGTCAATAGCGGACTCCCCAATGATAAATTTGTATTTGAAGGATTTTTACCCGTAAAAAAAGGAAGGCAAACTCGATTAAAACTACTTTCAGAAGAAGAAAGAACGATGATTTTTTATGAATCTCCTCATAAGTTACTCAAAACGCTAACGCAATTTCAAGAATATTTTGGAGAAGAAAGACTAGTTTCCGTTTCTAGAGAATTGACAAAGTTGTATGAAGAAACAGTGCGTGGTACAGTTGCTGAGGTTTTGACTCATTTTGAGAATAAAGCACCTAAGGGGGAATTTGTTATTATAGTTAGTGGAAAATAAGATAGTATTCAGTTATAATCTATTCAGACCATACCTTAAATAGATTGATGTAAATTGTTATTTTAAATAACAATACTTACCACTTACCAATCTAATAAATCGTAAACCTAAAGATGTTTTCCTTTTTCTCAACTGTGTTTTCCTAAATATTGTTCACCACTTTCAACGTCACCATTTTCAATAGATGTTCTCATACAATCATTCCATTTGTTTTAGTATCCAAAAAGGGAAATAGCGTCTAACTTAAAGCTACACGTACTTCATTTGCCATTACCGCTTTATTTAAGTTGATAAATCAGGTCAACGTTGTATGGTGAGTACAGAATTAGGACAAAACCAAAGGTGTAAATAGGAAAAAAATGTACAGTCAAATCACAAAATAAAAACTTGTGATTTAGAATTTGTTTGTTGGGTTTTATTTGTAGTTTTATACGACTTTTTATTAAAACAATATTATGCAACTTATATTAAGACCTTACGAATTAAAACTAGAACATACCTTTAGAATTTCTAGAGAGGCTAGAGATATACAACCTTCTTTAGTTGTTGAATTAAAAGATGGTGATTTATCTGGTTATGGTGAAGCGACTTCCAATCCATATTACGGAGCAACAATAGAAAAAATGACTGCAGATTTAACAGCTATTGAATTGGATATTAAAGAGAATAAGCATTTAAACCCAGAAGATTTTTGGAAAATTATATATCCTCATCTAAAAAATAATATGTTTGCCTTATGTGCTTTAGATTTGGCATTTAATGATTTATATGCTCGTAAAAAAGGTATGAAATTATACCAATATTGGGGATATAATATAGAGAATAACCCAATAACAGATTATACCATTGGAATTGATACCATTGAAAAAATGGTTTCTAAACTGAAGGAAAAACCTTGGCCTTTGTATAAAATAAAGCTCGGTACAAAAGAGGATATTAAAATTATAGAAGAGCTACGTAAACATACTGATGCTGTTTTTAGAATTGATGCCAATTGTGGTTGGTCAGTAGATGAAACCATAAAAAATGCCATTGCTCTTAAAAATTTAGGCGTTGAATTTCTTGAGCAACCTCTAAAAGCTGAAGATTGGGACGGACAAAAAGAAGTGTTTTTAAAATCCGTTTTGCCAGTTGTTGCTGATGAGAGTTGCCAAATAGAAGAAGATGTTGCCAAATGTCATAATTATTTTCATGGTGTAAACGTAAAATTGGTAAAATGTGGAGGGTTAACATCCGCAAGACGAATGTTGGTCCAAGCAAGAGAGTTAGGCATGAAAACGATGGTAGGTTGTATGACAGAATCAACTGTTGGTATTTCTGCCATTGCACAATTATTGCCTTTATTAGATTATGTAGATATGGATGGAGCTTTACTACTTTCAAACGATACCGCTAAAGGCGTAACAATTAATAATGGAGTGGTACAGTATAGTGAGTTAAATGGAACAGGAGTAATCCTCACCCAACCCTCTCCAAAGGAGAGGGCTAGAATTACGTATCTATGATAGTAAACAAATTTCCAGATAGAACAATTACAATTGAAGATAAAGAATATTTGTATTTTGGAGGTACTGCCTATTTAGGCTTGGCAACACATAATGAGTTTCAAAAAGTTTTATTTCAATCTATTAAAAAGTGGGGTACATTTTATGGTAGTTCAAGAAGTTCAAACATAAAATTATCAATATACAATCAATTTGAAAGTCTTTTTGCTGAGCAAGTTGGTGCAGAAGCTTCTTTGACAGTATCCTCAGGTACCTTAGCAGGAAGATTGGTTATTGATTTTCTTTCAAAATCAATAAGTTCATTTTTCCATTACCCTAAAACACATCCTGCTATTTTGGCTCAGCATAGTATGCCATTATTTATAGATGGTAAATTACACCCAAGATTATTAGATAAAAAGAAAGAGGAAATTGTAATTACAGTAGACGCAATATTAGCCTTAGAGGTAAAGCCAACTTCTTTTAATTTTTTAGATAAAATTTCACAGTATAAAAAAATCACTGTGGTTATTGATGAATCACATAGTTTAGGACTTATAGGGAAACAAGGCGAAGGTGTTTTTAATAGGCTTCAACATAAAAGTATCAAAAGAAAAATAATGATTTCATCCTTAGGTAAAGCCTTAGGGTTATCGGGTGGAATTATTGCTGGAGATTACGAATTTATCAACGCTTTAAAAGAGGAAGCTATTTTTGTATCCTCTTCAGCAGCAAATCCTGCTTATTTAGAAACGTATATCAATACTCAGTCAATTTATAAAGAACAGCAGCAAAAGTTACGATACAATTTAGGCTATTTAACTACACACTTAGAATCAAATATGGGAATTAAATTTCATAAAGATTATCCTGTTATTTATTGTGAAGATGATGCTATTTATGATGAGTTATTTAAGGAAGAGATTGTAATTACAAATTTTAAGTACCCTACATATAAAAAACTAATGAGTAGGGTTGTAATTACCTCAAATCACACCAAAAAAGATTTAGAAAAACTAATACAACTAATAAAAAAATATGATAAATAAAGTAACAACAACTTGGAAAAGTAATATGCATTTTGAATCTACCAACCCAGGGGGAAATTTATTAATAGACGCAGGGGATGGGGAAGGTTACAGACCAAAATCATTAATGCTATCTGCGTTGGCAGGATGTTCAGGTTTAGATGTGGTTTCACTCTTAAAAAAAATGCGAGCTGAAGTTGATGATTTCACGATTGATATTGAAGCAAATTTAACCGATGAGCATCCAAAATTTTATGATAAGGTAAAGGTTATCTATAATTTTTATGGGTCAGATTTTAAGAAAGATAAGATTGAAAAATCGGTAAAATTATCTGTAGAGCGTTATTGTGGTGTTATGGAAATGTTTAGACAGTTTGCAGAGATTACTACAGAAATACAGTATTTTAAAAGGTAGTTATAAGTTATTTAAACTAAAAAAACCTCAGTCCTAAATTTTTAGGGCTGAGGTTTTGATTTGTAAAACAAGATATTATTGATCCCACCACATTCTGGTAATAAAGGTGTCTCCTCCCATATCACTAATAGCTTGATCTAAGTTTGTTTTGTTAACAGAAGCTTCACTTGAAGCGTAGAAAAACCTCCTTGGAATTTCTGTAGCATTTGAAGCTGCAGCTACTGGAAAATTTAAAACTGGAAAATTTAACCTTCTCCATTCGCTCCACGAATTTTCACCTAGAGTATACAAAGAAATATATTTTTGTTCTCCCAACATTTTTTTCCAATTTGTTGCATTGTATTGTACATCAGTTTGTGCTATGTATACAGCAATATCTGAAGCATCAACCCCCCATTGTTCCATACTTGCAGTAATCGCCTGATTATAGGTTGTTGAAGCATCTCCAACAGCACCGAACCACCCTCTTTGTTCTGCTTCTGCCTTAATAAATAATAATTCTGAATAAGTCATGATATAGCTTAAAAAATCAATAGACCTAACCGTTTCACTTGGTAATGATCGATCATCAATAGCATAATTAAAAGAATCTGTTGTTGTCAAGCCATAAGGAAAACCAATATACTCATCATCAACATTTGGTGCTGCATATTTTTTAATTCTAGGATCTGAAGGATTAGTTGCTGTACCAGACCCATAAGAATTCATTAGATTAATCATAGGTTCACTTACAAATGTCCAAGATTGAGTTAAAAATTCTAAATATAAAGGATTCGCATTAGCCTCTTCATTTTGAAAAGAAATTTGTGCATTATCAGAATTTCCAACAAAAACTAAGGAATTTAAAGCATCTGCTACCTCGATTTTAGCTAAATCAGGATTAATTTCAGACATTCTCATTGCAATTCTAGCTCTTAATGAATTTGCAAATGCTTTCCACTTTGTCATATCTCCTCCGTACATTAAATCCCCATTAATAAATCCAGAAGCATTTGTATCTATCATTGCAGCAGCATTTTTTAATTCTTGAATAAGAGCAGGGTATATTTCTTCTTGTTTATCATATTTTGGAGAACTTATTTCAGAATTAAAAGTTTCAGAATAAGGAATGTTTCCCCAAGTGTCCGTTATATTGTGAAACACCCAAGCTTTTAAAATCATGGCTACAGCTATTTGATTTTCATTTTTACCATAAACTGAATAACTTTCTTTTTTATTCCCAGAATTGAGGTTAATAATATTAACTAGTTCAGGAAGACCTTTAGAGTACCAAGCACTCCAATCTCCAGATGTGCTCGCAATATCATATAAACTTCTTGAAGTAGTCTCTCTTTGAGCCCATTGTTGAGAGTACAGCATAAAGGTTTTATTGTATCCAAGACCAGAATTTATTCCTATTAGATCTTGCATTGCCGCAGTTAAAATTGCAGTTGTTGGAACATCATTTGCTGCTAAAGGATCTTTATTTAGCTCCTCAAAATCACTCGTACAAGAGGTTATACTTATACTAACTATAAATAGTATTATTATTTTTTTCATAATTTAAAATTTAAAATGACAGCTTTATATTCATTCCTATTGTTCTAGCAGTAGGTAATTGACCATACTCTCTTCCTTGTATATTTCCAGAAGCATTTCCTGCAGATTCTGGATCATACCCATCAGGTGTTTTACGTGAGAGAATAGCAAGGTTTCTCCCCACTATAGAAATACTTAATCTATTAATTGGTAACTTGTCTAAAATTTTTGAAGAGAAATCATACTTTAAAGACATTTCACGGAGTTTAATAAAACTAGCATCAAAAACTGTAAAATCCCCTGGATTTCTTCTTTTAAGTCTGAAAAATTGATCCACCGCTACTGCTGGAGTAGTGTTTGGTGTATAGCCTCCATTTCCATCATCCATAACACCCTCAGCTATAACACCATTTTCACGAACTCCATTTGCTGCTGTCTCTGCCAACGTTCCAGCATATAATGCTGTTTGATACCCTCTTCCATAAAACACCCCACCTTGTTGAATATCTATTAGTGCAGAAAGGGATAAATTTTTATATTTAATTGTGTTACTAATTCCTGAAGTCCAATCGGGCAATACACTGCCAATAAACTCAGTTTCCCCATTTACATAATAACCATCACTTCCTACTATCATATTTCCATTAGGGTCTCTAGCTACTTTTCTAGCATAAATAGAACTAAATGGTTCTCCAACACGTGATTCTAAAGTTACGTTTGGGTAAAAAGTTGTCATTAAATAAGAATTTAGACCTTCTGCTAACTCAACTACTTCATTATTGTTTTTAGACCAGTTAATTCCAACTTCCCAAGAAAATTTTTCAGTTTTTATAGGTGTTCCTG
>JAMONB010000234.1 GCA_027066745.1 Flavobacteriaceae bacterium | reverse complement strand
AAGCATATCAGAATTAGGAGAATTTGGGTTGATAAATCACTTAACAAAGAATTTTAAAATTCAACATAAATCTACCATAAAAGGAGTTGGAGATGATGCAGCTGTATTAAATATAACGAAGAAACAAGTTTTGGTAACTACAGATTTGTTAATTGAAGGTGTACATTTTGATTTAAGTTATATGCCTTTAAAACATTTGGGGTACAAAGCTGTAATGGTAAATTTGTCTGATGTTTACGCAATGAATGGCGATGCTACTCAAATTACAGTTTCATTGGCAGTTTCAAATCGTTTTTCTTTAGAAGCTATAGAAGAACTATATGAGGGAATTCATTTGGCTGGTGTAACCTATGGGGTAGATTTAGTTGGAGGAGATACAACATCTTCAACCAAAGGCTTGTTAATTAGTATTACAGCTATTGGTGAAGTTAAAAAAGAAGATGTAGTATATAGAAATACAGCAAAAGAAGGTGATTTACTGGTTGTTACAGGCGATTTGGGAGCTGCATATTTAGGCTTGCAAGTTTTAGAACGTGAAAAACAAGTTTTTGAGGTAAACCCAAATTCACAACCCGATTTAACAAATTATAGCTATTTAATTGAGCGACAATTAAAACCTGAAGCGCGGAAAGATATTATTAAATTATTAAAAGATTTAAAAGTAAAACCAACGGCTATGATTGATATTTCAGACGGGCTTTCTTCTGAGATATTACATATTTGTACACAATCTAAAGTTGGATGTGATTTGTATGAAGAAAAAATTCCTTTAGACCCTCAAGTAATTTCAACTTGTGAAGAATTTGATTTAAACAGCACAACCATTGCATTAAGTGGAGGTGAAGATTATGAATTGTTGTTTACTATTTCACAAGAAGATTTTCCAAAAATAAAAGCCAATCCGCATTTAACAGTTATTGGCCATATTACCGAAGAGAATATGGGTGTAAATCTAGTGACAAGAGCCAGTCAAAAAATAAAATTAACAGCTCAAGGATGGAATGCTTTAGAAAAATAGTAGAAAAACTTGTATGCTGATATTATTATAATTATATTATAGGGTTAACTACCTGATTAACTGTTATATATAATTATTTAATTTGAAACATATTGTGATGAAAAATTTTATAAAAATTACACTACTACTATTGCTACTGCCTTTGGTTTTTAATTCTTGTATCAAAGAGAATGATTTTGTTATAAATGAAGAATCGGCTTCCTTAGAAGATATAATTAATGTTAAACTAATAGACGTTTTAGAGGGTAAAGAAATAACGGTAACTACAAATTATTTAAAAGAAAAATGGGAGAAAGAAATTTATATTGAGGATGATGTAAAAGTTACTTTAAATAAGTTTGAAATACTTCAAAATGAAACAGAAGAAGGTGTAAAAACGTACTTTTTAAAAGCCAAAAGTACTGATGGAACTATTAATACAGGATCTTTTATTTTGTTAAATAAAGACACAAACGGGAATAATATATTTCTTTTAGGAAGTAAGACCTGTTCTTGTAAAGGCTGTTCAGGTGGTTGTGAACTTATTATTGATGGAACCAGATGTAGGTGTTCTAGTTGTCCCCCAGGAGAAGATTGTGTAAAAACAGAAACAGTTATAATTGAGGATGAATAACTAAAAAATAGTATTTTTGTTACACCTTATTTATAAAGGATGTAAGAGAAACTAACACTTCTTTTTTAAAATTAAACATAAATCTGAAGAGGATGTTACCTTTAATTGTATGATGAGGCTGTCTGAAAAGTGTCATTCTGAATGAAATGAAGAATCTCAAAAATGGTAACCCTTTTATTATTAGGTAAATAATATTTTTCGACTGCGCTAAAAATAACAAAATAAAGACTTTTTCAGATAGCCTAATTCTAATGACTAATTCAACCTTTTTGGAATAGAAATTGATATCTATAAAAAATATAATCTTTAAAAAATTTATTATGAAAAAATTACTTATTATCGTATTTATATTTGCTTTTGGCGTTAATTTTGGTCAAGAAAAAGAAGGAAATTTAAGTATTAAAAAGGGGACTTGGAATTTAGGTGGTGAGTTGTCATTTGGAAAATCGAATTATGAAAACAAGGGAGCTACCTCATATGAAACTAACAATCTTAATTTTAGTTTTTCTCCAAAGGCAGGGTA
>JAMONB010000233.1 GCA_027066745.1 Flavobacteriaceae bacterium | reverse complement strand
TGTTTTCCTAATGGAGAAGTGTTAAATTTTAGACTTATTTATTAAGTTTTTTTAATAATTTTGAATACTTTCTTAACCAAAGCATGTCTTTAAGGTAAGGAATGATTTTTGGGTATGGAACTTTAGCTATTTCATGGTTTTTTTTAGCTATTTGGTATATGATTTTCCAGTGTTTTCTAATGCTATTAATTGCACTAAAGTAGGTCGAATTTTTTGAGTCGTAAATATGTGTAGGTTCTGATATGATTCCGTTTATTTCTAATATTTTAAATTTTTTAATAGCAATCAATTCCTCAAAAGTATTATACTTTATATCTAAACGTCCATAAAACCAATTGTTAATCTGTTTAGATAAGTCATCCATCATTAGTTCTAATTCTTTAGTTATCAAATGATTTCCATTGATAAATTGCGTCCCTTTAGAATGATTTCCAATAACTGTCAATTTTACAATATCTCCTTTTTTTGGGATAGACTGCATTTTTTCTTTATGGATATTTTGAAGTAAATCATAATACAAATAAGCACGTTTATCAGTCAATATCAATTCAGATAAGGAAGATATTCCGTTTCCAGCAACGGTTAAAAATTTCTTTAAGGTAATGGATGTTATTTTTCCTTCGGTCTCATCTGGCATTCTATAGTAAAAGAGACCACATTCATTTTTATAGGTTATAAACTCTTGAATAATAACAGCTATCTTATTTTTATCTAAATAGTATTTTAATTCATTTTGTGTATCAATTTTTTTTACCAGATAGCCTCTAAATCCGATATCAGGTTTTGCTATTAAAGGGAATTTGATGTCATTTTTTTTAAGCTGAATTAGTATTTCTTTAAAATTTATTTTCTCAGTAACTAATATTGATTTAGGTTTGTGACGTTCTGGAATTAATTTTAAGGTTTCAAATTTAGATTCTGTACCATTACCTGAATATTTTATAGCTGGATTTACAATTAAATAAGAAACTAAATGTCTTGCTTTTATTGATGAGTAAATATAAAATGGGGCAAGCGGAACATAGAACATATACGTAGGCCAATGCTCCCATTGAAACAATTTAGTAAAGAATGATTTAATTTTAAACATCTTTGTTGTCCTTGTCAAATAAGGCTCTAGATACTTTTATTAGTCCGAAAGCTGTAATTGTAATGGCAATTATTCCTGAAAATAATCCGATGATTAATAGCATAAAATCACCATCCTTTTTTAAAGCTTTAAATCCGATAGTTATGACAATAGGTGCAATAAATAGTAACGGTAAGGCAATTGCCAAATGTTTAAAAGCATTGAATAATGTTGGTTTATTTTTTTTCAAGTGGATAATTGTTTATTGCATTTCTAACATTACCATATTTTTGTAGTAATTTTTTAGCTAAACTTTCATCAATAGCTAATGCTTCCATCACCATTTTCACACCTCTGTCTACTAATTTATTGTTAGAGAGTTGCATATCTACCATTTTATTACCTTTAATTTTACCCAATTGAATCATAGTCGTTGTACTAATCATGTTCAAAACTAACTTTTGAGCTGTACCTGCTTTCATACGAGAGCTTCCTGTAACAAATTCTGGACCCACAATAACTACAATTGGAAATTTTGCAGTTAAAGCTAAAGGACTTTTCTCATTACATGTAATACATCCAGTAATAATATTATTTTCGTTACATTTTTCTAGAGCAGCAATTACATAAGGCGTTGTTCCAGATGCTGCAATGCCTATCACAACATCTCTATTAGAAATTTGATATTCTTGTAAGTCTTTCCATCCTTGAGTAGTAGAGTCTTCTGCAAATTCTACGGCTTTTCTAATAGCAATATCACCACCAGCTATCAAGCCAATAACTAAGTCGTAAGAAACGCCAAAAGTAGGTGGGCATTCAGAAGCGTCTAGTACTCCTAATCTTCCGCTAGTACCAGCTCCTATATAAAATAATCTACCTCCATTTTTTAATTTCGGAACAATTTTATCTACTAAACTTTCAATTTGTGGAATAGATTTTTTGACTGCTAAAGGTACGGTTTGATCTTCAGTATTGATGTTAACTAGTAATTCATGTATATTCATCTTCTCAAGATGATTGTACTTAGAATCTTGTTCAGTTGTTTTGGTAAAATTCATAATTCAAAAATACGCTTTATTTTTATTTCTAATAATATAACTTAAAAGCCTTAAAAATGAGGCTTTATTTAGTTTATAGTTGACTTAAAATTTGATTAAAAATCTCATCAGGTCTCATCTCTTTTGAAATTATTGATGCATCAGGCATATAATAACCATCAATATTTATTGATTTACCTTGTATGTTATTTAAATGTTCAACAATAATATTTTCATTTGATTTCAATGCTTCAGCAACTTTACTAAAATGATTTTGAAGTTCAGTATTTGTATTTTGATTTACCAATTCTTCAGCCCAATATAATGTCAAATAAAACTGGCTACCTCTATTGTCAAGTTCATTTACTTTTCGAGAAGGTGACTTGCTAGTTTCTAATAATTTATCAGTGGCATTGTCTAATGTTTCTGCTAGAACAAGGGCTTTTGCATTGTTGTTGGTATTACCGTAATGTTCAAGTGATACGGCTAATGCTAAAAACTCACCTAGAGAGTCCCATCTTAAATGATTTTCTTTTAAAAACTGTTGTACATGCTTTGGGGCAGAACCTCCAGCACCAGTTTCAAATAAACCACCGCCATTCATTAATGGCACAATAGATAACATTTTTGCACTTGTGCCTACTTCTAGAATAGGGAATAAATCTGTTAAATAATCTCTTAATACATTTCCAGATACAGAAATGGTATCTTTTCCATTTTTAACTCGTTCTAAGGTAAATTGAGTTGCTTCACCAGGAGATAAAATTCTAATATCTAATCCAGTAGTATGATGTTCAGGTAAATATTTATTTACTTTTTTAATAATTTCGGCATCATGAGCTCTGTTTTTATCTAACCAAAATATAGTTGGTATTTGTGTTGCTTTAGCTCTATCAACTGCTAGTTTAATCCAATTTTGAATAGGAGCATCTTTTACTTGGCACATTCTCCAAATATCTCCCCGTTCAACTTGATGTTCTAGTAAAACACCACCATTGGTATCAATTACTTGAACTTTCCCATCACTTTCTATTTCAAAAGTTTTGTCATGAGAACCATATTCTTCAGCCTTTTGAGCCATTAAGCCTACATTAGGTACAGTACCCATAGTTGTAGGGTCGAATGCACCGTGTTTTTTACAAAAATCGATAGTAGTTTGGTAAATACTGGCATAAGAACTGTCTGGGATAATAGCCTTTGTATCTTGAAGATTACCTTCTGCATTCCATGTTTGCCCTGAAGTTCTAATCATTGCAGGCATAGAAGCATCAATAATAACATCACTTGGTACATGTAAGTTTGTGATACCTTTGTCTGAGTTTACCATTGCTAGTGCAGGACCATTTTGATAAGCAGCTTCAATATCAGTTTCAATTTCTTTACGTTTGTTTTCTGGGAGTTCTTGAATTTTAGAAAGCAAGTTACCAAATCCGTTATTTACATCCACTCCAATTTCATCTAAAATTTCAGCATGTTTTTCAAAAACAGTAGCAAAGAATATACGAACAGCATGTCCGAAAATTATAGGGTCTGATACTTTCATCATTGTGGCTTTCATATGTAATGAAAGCAAAATGTTTTTGTTTTTAGCGTCTTGAAATTGTTCTTTCAAAAATTGAAGTAATTCCTTTTTGCTGAGTACCGTACTGTCAATAATTTCTCCCATCAACAAAGCTAGATTATCTTTAAGGATTGTTTTATTTCCATTATTGTCAGTGTGTTGTATTTTAACAGTTGTAGCTTCTGATAGTGTTAAAGATTTTTCATTATGAAAAAAGTCTCCTTGTTTCATTGTAGCTACATGAGTTTTAGAATCGGCTGACCAAGCTCCCATTGAATGAGGATTTTTTTTTGCATAATTCTTCACTGCCTTTGGTGCACGTCTATCTGAATTGCCTTCACGTAATACAGGGTTTACTGCACTACCTTTTATTTTGTCATACCTAGATTTGATATTTTTTTCAGTATCATTATTAGGCTCATCAGGATAGTTAGGAATTCCAAACCCTTTCGCTTGTAATTCTTTAATTGCTGCTTTTAACTGAGGAATAGAAGCACTAATATTTGGTAATTTTATAATGTTAGCTTCTGGTTTCTTAACCAATTCACCTAGTTCTGCTAAAGTATTAGGTACTTTTTGATCTTTATTTAAAAAATCAGGAAAAACAGCTAGAATTCTTGTAGCTAATGAAATGTCTTTTGTTTCTATTAGAATACCTGCTGATTTGGTAAATGCTTTGACTATAGGAAGAAAAGAAGAAGTTGCTAATGCAGGGGCTTCATCTGTTATTGTGTAAATTATTGATGTTGATTTTGACATGTTTTATTTAATTATATGTACTAAAATATAAATTTATTTTTGTATTACAAAGTTACTAATAATGTAGGAATTATAAATGATAATTTGACAAACAAAAAGCACCTCAAAATTTAAGGTGCTTTTATAATTTATTCTTTATAATAATTTATCATTTAAGGATTGTGTGCTTAACACTGCTACTTTAGATAAGATTAAAGAACAAATATAACTAACGATAAAAACCGTTGTTATTTAGAACCTAAAACTTAATATTGAAATTTCAAAATAAAACAAAAAGGGAATAATGTTAATTTTGACTTTAGATTCGATGTATAAAACTACAATTATTAGTTTAGCAGTATAGAATTGTTAAACATCTTTTTTAACTGACTATTAACAATGGTTATTAACAATTGTTAATAGCTATTTTTTTGATGTTGTAATGTCTATGTTTCTATAATTATTATATTTCTGCCAAATTTATCATTAGTAAAAATTCCAATTCAAAATTTCATAAGGATTAGAATTCCAAAAATTAGTACGACTTCTTAGAAACTCATCACCATTATGTACTGATATTTTTGCAGTATAAGTACCTTCACGTACAGGACTAGAAATTTGGTATTTTACCTCACCCGAAACTGCAGAAAGACAGTTTCGACCTCTCCCAAGGAGAGGTGAATCGGAAACCTCGAGGCCTTCTTCCGCCGAAATGGCTACATGAAGACGTGACAGAGCTTAGAGGAATTCTTTTCGACTAAAATAAGAAGTTCTCGACACTAAATTTTCTTATAAAGTCTAAAATTTAATCCGAACAGGTTTAAACTACACAACTAGTTATTTATTCTTAGTATAGTACACTTCCAATTCATCCAAATAAAACTGTATTGTTTTATCATCTAACAATGAATATTGAAATGAATTTTTAGCCAAATCATATAAATCTTGTTTACTTAGGTTTAAAGCCTCTTGTATTTCTATGTAGTTTTGGTTTACTTGTCCGCCAAAATATGCAGGATCATCAGAGTTAATCGTTGTTTTTAATCCTAAATCCATCATTTTCTTTAACGGATGATTTTTTAAATCATGAACAACCTGCAACGCAGTATTAGAAAGTGGACAGACCGTTAAAGCAATGTCTCGTTTGATAATTTCTTGAATCAATTTATCATCCTGCAAGCAGTTATTTCCATGATCAATTCGTTTAATTTTTAAAAGGTCTAAAGCTTCCCAAATATATTCAGAAGACCCTTCTTCACCAGCATGTGCTAAAGGAATATAACCTTCTTTTATAGAAGCTTCAAATACTTTTTTGAATTTTGATGGCGGATTTCCTTTTTCAGAAGAGTCCAGTCCTACAGCAGCAATTAGATGTTTATAGGGTAGAGACTGTTCTAGTGTTTTGAATGCATCGGCTTCAGAGAGGTGACGTAAATAGCTCATAATTAATAATGAACTCACTCCCAATTCTTTTTTAGCAGCGGTACAAGCTTT
This sequence comes from Flavobacteriaceae bacterium, assembly GCA_027066745.1. Taxonomy (GTDB): domain Bacteria; phylum Bacteroidota; class Bacteroidia; order Flavobacteriales; family Flavobacteriaceae; genus Aureibaculum. The sequence goes on along the minus strand of JAMONB010000233.1, from coordinate 4,397 downwards.
TGAAATTCCGTTTATAACAGTTTTAAAAGCAATACCACGTTCTGTATGTGTTTGAGGGTCAAACATAATTTCTGTATGCCGTACATTTTGAACAGCACATTTTTCTAAATAGCTATAAGTCAAATCATAAAAATCTTGCTCAGTGATTAAAACTCCAGCTCCTTGATAATAAATATCTAAAAAATCTTGTAGACAATCAAATTGATACGCTTCTCTTATCTCTTCAATAGACTTGTATTTGATCTTGATATTATTACGTTGAGCAATTTTAAACATTAATTCTGGTTCAAAAGAACCTTCTATATGTAAGTGGAGTTCTGCTTTGGGTAAATTTTCTATAAAGTTCTTCATTCGTTGATAATTTTTGATATCAAAATTAAAACAAATTATCATTATACAACCAAAATGATGATATTTGTGAGCGAAAATCCATAATTGGAAATTTACAATTGAAAAAATAAACAAATCTAACGCTGAATATCAGTAATTTGCGAAATTTTATAGCTATGAAAAAAGTAATTTTAGTTGTATTAATTGGTATTGCACTAATTTTAACAATCAATACAGTTATGAGTCAATCTAATAAATTAAAAGTTGGAGATACAGCTCCAATTTTCACATTAAACAACCAAGATGGTAATGCTATAGCTATTGAGACTTTTCTAGGTAAAAAAGCTATGGTTATTTATTTTTACCCTAAAGATGATACGCCTGGCTGTACCAAAGAAGCTTGTAAATTTCGTGATGAGTTTGAAGCTTTTACAGATTTAGATGTTGAGGTTATTGGTATTAGTACTGATGATGTAGCTTCTCATCAAAAATTTGCAGAAAAGTATAAGTTGCCATTTACCTTATTGTCAGACCCTAAAAATGAAGTGAGAAAATTGTTTGGAGTTCCTAAGAGTATGCTAGGTTTAATTCCGGGAAGAGTAACCTATGTTATTGATAAAAGCGGAATTATTATTCATATTTTCAACAGTCAATTTGGAGCTGAAAAACACATAAATGAAGCATTAACAAAACTTAAAAAATAAAAAGTGAGTAAATTATATCCATTAAAATTTGAACCTATTTTAAAAGAAAAAATTTGGGGAGGGGAGAAACTACATAAGGTTTTACATAAAAAATCTACTAAAAAAAATATTGGTGAGAGTTGGGAGGTTTCTGATGTAGAAGGAGATGTTTCTATTGTTGTCAATGGCGATTTTAAAGGAAAATCCCTTCAAGACTTGATAAAAATATATAAAGCTGAGTTGGTAGGTGAAAGAGTTTATAGTCAATTTGAGGATAAATTTCCGCTATTGATAAAGTTTATAGATGCTAAAGAGGCTTTGAGTATTCAATTACACCCAAATGATGCTTTAGCTAAAGAACGTCATAATTCTTTCGGTAAAACCGAAATGTGGTATGTAATGCAAGCAGATAAAGAAGGGAACTTGATTGTTGGTTTTAAAAAGGATTCTAATAAAGAAGAATATTTAAAACATTTAGAGGCTAAAACATTACTAGGAATTCTTAATGTTGATGAGGTTGACGAAGGAGATGTCTATTTTATTTCTACAGGGAGAGTTCATGCCATTGGTGCTGGAGTACTGCTTGCAGAGATTCAACAAACTAGTGATATTACTTATAGAATTTATGACTGGGATCGACAAAGTTCAGATGGCACTTATAGAGATTTACATACAGAACAAGCTCTAGATGCGATAGATTATACCGCAAAAGAAGAATACAAAACAAAGTACAGTAAAAAATTAAATAAGGCGTCAAATGTAATTGATTGTCAGTATTTTACTACAAATTTTTTATCAATTAATGAAAGTATTTCTATTGATAATAGTAATAAAGATTCATTTATTATTTATATGTGTGTTAAAGGTGAAGTTTCAATTGTTTATGCCCAAGGGAAGGTAGAAAATATAAACAAAGGAGAAACCATTTTAATGCCAGCAAATTTCTCAAAATTTGAAATAAAAGCAATAGAGTATTCTGAACTTTTGGAGGTTTATATAAAATGAAAAAGGAGTATCAACATATAAAAGTTATAGCTTTTGATGCCGATGATACACTTTGGGTCAATGAAACTTATTTCAGAGATGCGGAGTTGAAATTTGCTAAATTGCTTTCTGGCTACGAGACAGCCAATAAAATAGATCAAGAATTATTTAAAAAGGAGATGAATAATCTTTATATATATGGTTATGGTGTAAAAGGGTTTATGCTTTCTATGGTAGAATCTGCTTTAGAACTGTCTAATTATAAATTGAACCCTAAAATAATTCAAGAGATATTGGCTATTGGTAAAGAAATGCTAGAAAAGCCAATAGAGTTACTTGATGGTGTAGAGCTTACCTTAAAAAAACTAAAAAAGAATTATAAGTTAGTTGTAGCAACCAAAGGTGATTTGTTAGATCAGGAGCGAAAATTAGAAAAATCAGGATTACTCAATTATTTTCATCATATTGAAGTGTTGAGTGATAAAAAGCCTGAAAACTATTTAAAACTATTGGCTCATTTAGATATTGAACCTTCAGCATTACTAATGATTGGAAATTCATTAAAATCAGACATACTTCCATTAATAGAAATAGGGGCAAGTGCTATTCATATTCCTTTTCATACTACTTGGATACATGAGATTGTTGAACATAATGGAGAGGGATATAAAACAGTAAGAGCATTAACAGATATTTTAAAGTTTTTATAGTGAAAGAGCTAGATATAGAAAATTGGAACAGAAAAGAGCATTTTAATTTTTTTAAACAATTTACAGATGCATATTTTGCTGTAACTGTAGAGGTAGAGGTGACAAAAATTCATGCTTATGCGAAACAATATGAGGTCTCATTTTTTGTGATGTATTTACATGCTTGTATGAAAGCAATAAATAGTGTAGAAAATTTACGCTATAGAATTAGAGATAACAAGGTTATTGTACATGATGTAATTCATGCTTCGGCAACTATCCTACGAGCAGATAAAACTTTTGGCTTCTCATTTATTCATTTTCATGAGGATTTTAAAGTTTTCAATATAAATTTTGAAGCTGAAAAAGAGCGAATTTTAAATACTACCAATTTGTTTCCTGTACAAGCTACAGATGATTGTATTTATTGTTCTACAATGCCTTGGCTGAATTTTTCGGGACATAAAGAGCCTTTGTTTGGTACGGTTAAAGAGTCTGTTCCTAAACTAGCCTTTGGAAAGTTTATTGAAAAAGAAAACAAATTAATGATGCCTATATCTATTGCAGTAAATCATGCTTTAGTAGATGGTTACCATGTCGGTCTCTTTGTAGATGCATTTCAAGATTTTTTAAATGATTTTTAATCGAAAAGAATTCCTCTAGGCTCTGTCACGCCTTGATGTAGCCATTTCGGCGGAAGAAGGCCTCTAGGTTTCCGATTCACCTCACCTTGGGAGAGTCAGGTAAAAGACAAAAGATCCTAAGACCTAAGCTTTTGCTCAGCTTGACTGGGTATGAAAGTAGCGAAATACCTCTATGGCTTTTTTGCCTTTTAGGTAGTTGATTTTAAGATTTTTTTTTATTTTTTTCTATCGATGTATTTGAAGAAAAACCCTTAAGTTTGCAAAAAATATAAATAGTGAAATTATGGCAAGTGTAAAAAACTTAAAGAAAGATATCAATTATGTTTTATCAGGGATTATAGAAGAATGCTATGTTTGGCAAATGTTACAAGAAGATACTAAAAAGTCAGATAAAGCAGAAAAAATTATTGATGAAGCAATTACCACATTTGATGAACTTATTGAAAAAGTGAATACAAAAAAGGTTGAAAATAAAAAAACACATTTCAAAGGTATAAATACTGAATTGCAGACTAAAAGTAAAGCATTATTAGCTAAAATAGAAAAATTATAATTCGTTAAATTTTTGTTATTTTTTTAAAACTTTAACATTTTTGTTGTAATATTTGTATATTTATAACGTTCTAATACAAGACACAATTAATCCTAATTAAATAGATGTCAAGAGCGATATTTGAGTACACAAAAACAGTATTAAAGAAAGTTAGTTTTAATGTAGATTTATTCTGTAAAGAATTGAAGAAAGCATTAGAAAAGCTACTTCCTTATGAGGTTGATGAATTGAAAATTTGGCTTGAAGAATTTACAGCCAATAGACCAGAGTTATATATTTCTTTAGAAATGGTAAAATTAAAATAAATAAAGGAGCTTTTTTAAGCTCCTTTATTTATTTTAACAGTTTTACTCAATGATTTTACCAATTATAAAATTATAATGTCGCATAGGCACATTCAGAAGTAAATAACCATTTGTATATCAGTAGAATAAGTTGTAAATTAGACAAAACAAACCCCGAAAAGGAGCCAAATCCTTAAAAATCGGGGTTTTTAATTATCTATGTATGTCTA
>JAMONB010000232.1 GCA_027066745.1 Flavobacteriaceae bacterium | reverse complement strand
ATTATTTTTTCTACATGATGCTTGATAATATTAAAAGTGATATCACCTAATGAAGTTTTTAATCCATCAGCTATGGTATCAATACTAGTGTTTTGTTCAATTTCACCACTTTCTAAAGATCTGTAGGCATCATCAACGGCAAATGGTTCTGCTCCAACAACAGTACAGTTAGAGCCAAACGATAAAACACTTAAAGCAATGCCAGAAATTAAACCACCACCACCAATAGGCACAATAATAATATCTAGATTTGAGTGTTTTTCTAACAATTCTTTTCCTACTGAAGCGTTACCTAAAATGACATTAAAATCATTGAAGGGGTGTACAAAAGTAGCTCCTTTTTCTTTTTGAATTTGTTGTGCAGTTGTTTCTCTAGCGGTTAGTGTTGGTTCACATTCAGTAATGATTCCACCATAACCTCTTACAGCACTTTTTTTTACTTCTGGAGCATCTTTTGGCATTACAATATAGGCTTTGATTCCTAAGTTTTGGGCAGCCAATGCCAATGCTTGAGCAAAATTACCTGATGAATGTGTTACAACTCCTTTTTGTTGTTGCTCAACAGACAATTGTAAAACGGCATGCATGGCACCCCGCATTTTAAAAGCACCCATTTTTTGAAAGTTTTCGCATTTAAAATACAATTCTGCACCTGCCATTTTATTCAATGCTTGTGAAGTGATTACAGGCGTATGATGAATGTAAGATTCTATCCTTTTATGAGCTGAAATAATATCTTCTTTAACATCCATAAATTACTTTTTATAAGATTTTACACCTGCTTTGATAGCCACATCTAATTTGTTCTCTTTAGGAGGAATAGGGCAGGAGTATTTGTGATTGTAAGCACAGTACGGATTGTAAGCAGTATTAAAATCAATAATAATAGTATTGCCTTTAGGGATTTCTAAATCAATAAACCTACCACCTTCATAAGTTTCATTTCCGTTAGTAGTATCTGTAAACGGAATAAATAAATGATTTTTGTACTTGTCTTCTTTAATTAAATCTTGATTTTGGTAAATATGTAAAACTTGTTTTTTACCATTTATAGTGAAAGTTGCCTTACCATAAGTTTTATAAATAGGTAATCTTTCAGTTGTAGTAGGCATTTTAAAAATTTTCTGATTGCTTTCCAATTCAAATTTAGCGGTGACTTTATATATAGAGTCGATAGGAAAAAAATCTAAAGAAGTAAATTTTTTAAATCCTTCTTCGGTTAGAGGACTTTCTTTTTTATCTGAAAATTCAGTATTTAATTTGTATTGAAAATCTTTGATAGAAGCAGTATAATCATCATAGAATTTTCTTTTTTGATGACAGGAAGTCATTAGAATTGCTAAAAAAGAAATAAAAATTATTTTTTGCATTGCTTGTAAGTTTATCCAAAGGTAGCAAAAAATAAAAAATATTTTAATAAAAATTTTGTAGCTTTGACAATCATAAAAAAAGAACTTATGTATACATCAAGAAAATATATCCAAATTATTTGTTTAACAATGAATAGGCATGGGTATGTTATTACTTGATATATAATAAATCAAATAATTAAAACCCAGCTTTAAAGCTGGGTTTTTTGTTTTAGGAAAATAATGAAACTATTAACTTATTTAAATACTAAAATTATTCAACCATATTTTGAGACCTTTAAAGGGTTGTCAAAAGAAGTATGGTGGCTAGCTCTGATTACTTTAATCAATAGATCGGGCACTATGGTTATTCCTTTTTTATCATTATACCTAAGAGATAGTTTAGACTTTACACTAAAAGATGTTGGTTGGGTAATGTCTGCTTTTGGTTTAGGCTCTGTAGTTGGTTCATGGATAGGTGGGAAATTAACTGATAAGATAGGGTATTATAAAGTAATGGTTAGAAGTTTACTAACAATAGGTATTTTGTTTGTTGCTTTACAATTTCTTACAACATTTACAGCTTTTTGCCTAGGAATTTTTGTTTTAATGGTTTTTGCAGATATGTTTCGTCCAGCAATGTTTGTAGCATTAAGTGCTTATAGTAAACCAGAAAATAAAACACGTTCAGTTACTTTAATTCGGTTGGCAATTAATTTAGGATTTTCTGCTGGTCCAGCAATTGGTGGCCTAATTATAACAACTATAGGGTATAATGGTTTGTTTTGGATTGATGGAATTACCTGTGCCTTGGCGGGAATTTTGCTATTAAATGTATTACATCCAAAAAAAGTAAAAGTAAAAGACGAAATAAAAGTTAAAAACCCTATATCTGCATATTCTGATAAGGCTTTTTGGGTTTTCTTGGCGTCAATGACTTTATTTGGCTTGGTGTTTTTACAATACTTTTCTACACTACCAATTTATTATAAAGACAGGCATTTATTATCAGAAATGAATATAGGGTTGTTGATGGGAATGAATGGTTTTATTATTTTTTTATTAGAAATGCCTTTGATAAAATGGTTAGAAAGTACTAATTATACAAAATCAGGATTGATGCTTTTTGGAGCATTATTACTAGGCTTAAGTATTTTAGTATTAAACTTAACTTCATGGACAGGAATTATCATTATAGGAATGCTGTTAATGACACTCGGAGAAATGATTGCCTTTCCGTTTTCAAATGCTTTTGCAATGGAAAGAGCAAAAAAAGGAAATCAAGGAGAATATATGGCCTTGTATAGTATATCTTTTTCTATAGCACATATTATCAGTCATAATGCAGGGATGCAGTTGATAGATGCACAAGGATTTGATGATACTTGGTATATTTTTACAGGAGTTGCTGTTTTGTGTGTGTTGACACTGTTGTATTTAAGGCAAATGACTAAAACAGATGCTGAGAGTCTATAACGGGTTATAAATACTTTGTGAAAGACCAGGCTTTTCTATCTTTTAGATAGTTAGGGTTACCTTCATGGTCATACGCCTCTTTTTCAAAACTGATGTTGTGATACGCTTTGTTCCAATCTCTAAGTTTTACTAGATGGAATAGAAATTCTATAATATACCAGAGAAAGAAGAAAATCCACAGTAATTCTTTTTGTTGTTTTAAATGAATACGTTCATGATTGATAAGCACCCAATTGTCTGATAAAGATTTATTCTTTAAAAATATAAAAGGATATACTGCAAGACCAGTATAGTTTTTTGGGATGATATATTTTGATATTAAAATCATAAATTTTTATTGTTCAGCTAAAATAAAAGAATTCATTCTCAGTAATTTAGTGCATGAACTTACTTATAAACAAGAAATGAACAATATTATTATAGTTTATAGTCAATATATTTAAAGCTAATTCCGTGCCATTCTATAATACTCTGTAAAATTTAGTGTTAAAACCGATTGGTTTTCCAGAAATATGGGGTGAATAGAATTAATACGGTAAATAATTCTAATCTACCTAATAGCATTAAAAATGCAGACCACCATTTACCTAGAAGGGGTAAACTATTGTAATTATTGACAGGACTTAATGATCCAAAAGCTGGACCAACATTACCTAAAGACGAGATTGAACCACCAATTGCACTGGTAAAATCTAGCCCTAGCATGCTAAAGACTAATGTACCGAGAACAAACATAATAAGATATAATATAAAAAAGGCGATAATATTAAATACGATATCTCTAGATACAGATTTGTTATTATACCTTACTCTAATAATTGCATTTGGATGGATAGATCTTTTAAATTCTAAAAAACCGTTTTTTATCATAATAATATGACGTACAAATTTTACACCACCAGAAGTTGAACCAGCAGAGGCACCAAAAAACATTAAAAAGAAAAATACCATGGTTAAAAAGGGAGTCCAAATAGTAAAGTCAGCCGAAACAAAACCTGTAGTGGTGATTACTGAAACTACTTGAAAAATAGCATGTCTAAAAGCACTTTCAAACTGCCCTAAAACCATCGGGTGGGCAATGACTTGTGTGTCTGTAGCTACTACAGAAACATTTGCTGAAAAATAAATAACCAAAGCTACAATTATACTGATAACAATAGTATTAATAATATATACTTTAAATTCTTCATCTTGAATTATTTTTTTAAATTTCCCTTTAAAGGCAAAATAACTTAATACAAAATTTGTACCCGCTATAATCATAAAAAGGGTGATGATATATTGTATTGCAGGGTTGTCATTCCAAAAAGCAACACTAGCATTTTTTGTAGAAAATCCTCCTGTTGATAAAGTACTCATGGCATGATTTACAGCATCAAAAATTGACATACCTGCTAGTTTTAAAAATAGAGTTTCAGCTACTGTTAGTCCAAAATAAATATACCATAATCGCTTGGCAGTATCTGTAATTCTAGGGTGTAGTTTGTCAGCAGAAGGTCCAGGAGCTTCGGCTGCAAAAAGTTGCATACCTCCAATTCCTAATAATGGTAAAACGGCTATGGTTAATACGATAATACCCATTCCACCTATCCAATGTGTGGTACTACGCCAAAATAAAATACCTTGAGGCATGCTTTCAATATCATCTAAAATTGATGCACCTGTCGTGGTGTAGCCAGACATGGTTTCAAAAAAAGCATTGGTGAATGTAGGGATAGATTCTGTGAGTAAGTACGGTAAAGCTCCAGAAAGTGACATAAAAACCCATCCTAGTGTAACAATAAGATATCCTTCTCGTTTTTTTACTTCTTTTTTAAATCCTTTGGTGGTAAATCGAAAGAGTAAGCCTACAGCGATTGTTATTAGCCCTGCAAAAAGTATTCCTCTACTTGAACCGTCTTTGTATATAAACCCAATTCCACTAGAAATAAACATAAAAGAACCATTAAAGAGGAGCAATAAGCCCATCATCTGAAAAATGATTTTTATGTTGAGATTCTTCATGAAAAACTAATCAAAAAATTGTTCTACAGAAGTTATTGCATCTGCAAGACAGCTTACCACAACTTTGTCTCCTGCTTGAATTTTAAATCCACCCAAGGCAATATAACCCTTACCATCTCTAATAACACCACCAATAGTTGCGTGTTTTGGAAAATTCAACTCTCTAATAATATGTTTTGTTATGTTGGAATTTTCACGTACTTGAAATTCTAAAATTTCTGCATCCAGGTTGTTTAATGTTGTTATTTCTAATACATCGCCTTTTCTTATGTATCTAAAAATACTATTTGCAGCCAATAATTTTTTATTGATAATAGTATCAATACCTATAGAGTGTGAAAGCTTAGAATAATCTACATTTTCAGCCAATGCAATAGTTTTTTCAACACCTTTAGATTTGGCTACCAAACAGGTCATGATGTTAGTTTCTGGGCTATCAGTTGCACCGATAAAAACATCCATTTCTTCTATATTTTCTTCTAAAAGTAATTCAAGATCTCTACCATCACCTAAAACAACCAAAGCATTTGGTAGCTCATCAGCCAATTCAAAGGCTTTAGTTTTATTTATCTCTATAATTTTTATATTTATTTTTTTATCACATAGCTCTTTAGCAGTTCTTTTTCCAATAGAACTACCTCCAATAATCATTACATTATGAACATCCTTTTTTGTTTTCCCTGTCAATTTATACAATTCGCTAACACCTTCTCTAAGTGTAATAAAATAAGCTAAATCACCAACTTTAAAAACGGTGTTTCCACGGGGAATTTCAATATCATCAGAATTTTCACCTTGAGTTGCTATAGGCATAAAATGGATCTCAGGAAATGTTGTTGCAGCTTCCATTACTGTCATACCAACAAAAGGAGCTGTTTCAGATAAAATTATACCAAGCATACTTAATTCGCCATCTTCAAATTCATGCATGTGATTGAAAGCAGCTTGATTGAGTAACATTTTTATTTCTTTAGTTGCCAACTCTTCCGTAGAAATAAGTTCATCAATACCAAATTCAGAAAAATTGATTTCATCTTTATTGTCAATAAATTCAGAGTTGTTAATTCTAGCAATAGTTCGTGTTGCACCTAACCTTTTTGCTAAAACACAAATAGTGATATTAACAGTTTCGTTAGAAGTAACAGCAATTACCAAATCAGTATTAGCAACGTTAGCATCTTTTAATTTAGAAATAGATGTAGCATTTCCTTTCATTACTCGTATGTCTAAACGAGTATCAGCATAGGTTAACCGTTCTTTTATTTCATCAATAAGCGTAATGTCATGAGACTCAAAAGAAAGTAGTTTTGCCAAATGAAAACCAACCTCACCAGCACCAGCAATAATTATCCTCATTAAATTTTATTTTGTATATATGGTGACTTCTTAAAATTCATTCACATCAAAATTTTTAGAACTTTTCAAAGACGACTAAAACTTTGAAGTATTATCTCGATAATACCATGAAATTTCAGGAAGTATTTGGGAAATTCTGAAAACCCTTAATAGAACAAAGATAATAAATAATCTGCTTTGTTATATTTTTTTCAATAGTAAAGTCTATTCAAAAAATAGTGCCTCACATTTCATTCATTCTTTTTTAATAGAAATGAATTTTAAGAAGCCATTATAAGTAATAACGCCAAGTTAATCATATAATTATAAAATCAAATTGGTACAGTAAAAGTATTATTTTTTTCTTTTATATCTTTAAAGAAATTTTATAAATGAGTTTTAAGCCAAAATCTTTTTCAATAAAAAATTGGAAAGAAGACGATAGACCTAGAGAAAAATTGGTTTCAAAAGGAAAGGAAGTACTATCTGATGCTGAATTAATTGCTATTTTAATAGGCTCTGGCAGTAGAGAAGAGAGTGCTGTTGGTTTGGCAAAACGAATTATTACACATGTAAATAATAATTTGAATGAGTTGAGTAAATTATCATTAAATGACTTAATGCAGTTTAAAGGTATTGGTGAAGCTAAAGCAGTTACAATTATTACAGCCCTAGAATTGGGCAGAAGACGACGACTGGAAGAAGCCTTAATAAAACCTGAAATAAAAAGTAGTAAAGCTGTATTTGAAATTATGCAGCCTATTATTGGAGATTTACCTCATGAAGAATTTTGGGTGTTGTATCTAAATAATTCGAATAAAATTATTTATAAAAATCAATTGAGTACGGGTGGCATTACAGGTACATTAGTAGATGTTAGATTATTGTTTAAAAAAGCAGTAGAGCTGTCTGCTGTGGCCATTATATTAAGTCATAATCATCCTTCAGGAGGTTTGAAACCGAGTGTTTCTGATAAAAATTTAACTATAAAGATTCAAAAAGCAGGAGAAATTTTAGATATAAAAGTTCTAGATCATTTAATCATTACCGAAAAAACGTATTTTAGCTTTGCAGATAATAATTTAGTGTAATAATTCTTTTATTTTAAAATGAAGATAAAAGGATATAAAACTTCAGTCTTGTGTCTTCAAGATAAAATATTCTTAAAAAAATTGAACTATGTCAATAATCACTAAGTTTGTAGTATAAAACAATCAATGCTTTTAGTTTACACACATAAAATAACTCCGAGGTTAACCTACACCTTTAAACATTTCTTTACTAGAATTTTACAGATTCAGGTAAAGTTTACTACAAAAGTAGAAGAGTTTATTGCCCATGAAGGATTAAAATTAACGTATTCAAAACAAGCTTTAGGGAGCGAAATTTTTATTAGAAGTACCAATTTGCTTTTTGAACAGGGTATTAATGATGCTGAAATAATAATGGGTGAATGGGATGGTATTGCTTGTTTTTTTCAAACAAGACAAGAAGCTACAGTTCCTTTTGATGTTTTTGCAGCAACATTTTACTTATTAAGTAGGTATGAAGAATATTTACCTCACGTAAAAGATGAACATGAAAGATTTACTGCTGAAGAAAGTATTGCTTTTAAATACAATTTTTTAGAAAAGCCTTTGATAGATATTTGGGCTTATAAATTTAAAAACTTGGTAAAAGATAAGTTTTCTGAATTTCAATTCCCAGAAAGAGAATTTGAATTTATTTCAACTATTGATGTTGATGTACCTTATACGTTTAAACATAAGGGTTTAATGAGAGGTTTGAGTGGGTATTTGAAAGATTTGTCAAAATTTAGATTATATGATATTTGGTATAGAACAATTGTAAATTTAGGATTTAGAAAAGACCCTTTTGATACCTTTGAAGAATTGCTAAATTATCAAAAACAATATAAAATAAAAACATTATTTTTTTTCTCTTTGGGAGATTATTCTACCTATGATAAAAACACATCTTTTAGAAATTCAAAATACCAATCTTTAATAAAGTCAGTGGCAGATTATGCTGAAGTTGGTTTACATCCATCCTATTTTTCTTATAAAGATGAAACCCTTTTACAAAAAGAAAAATTAAGATTAGAATCTATTTTTAATAGACCCGTTGAAAAATCACGTCAGCATTATTTACGTTTGGCAATACCAGAGACCTATCAGAATCTAATTAATTTAGAAGTAAAAGAAGATCACACTATGGGGTATGCCGATCACTATGGCTTTAGAGCCAGTAGCTGCACACCTTTTTATTTTTATGATTTAGAGTTTGAAATTCAAACACCTTTAAAAATTTTCCCTTTTGCAGTAATGGATGGTACACTAAAAGATTATTTAGAACTTTCTAATAAAAAGTCTTTTGAAGTGATTGTAAACTTGGCCTATGAAGTAAAAAAAGTTGATGGAACTTTTATTACACTTTTTCATAATGAAACGGTTAGTAATAGGGGGAGATGGAGACGATGGAGAAAGATGTATATAGATGTATTTAAAAAACTTACCACAGTTAAATGATAAGGTATTTAACTAGAAATCAATTAAACGTTGAAAAATACGACAATTGTATTGCCAATGCATTTAATACAAGAATTTATGCATATAGTTGGTATTTAGATATCGTTTGTGATGATTTTGACGTCTTGATTAAGGATGATTATCAATCCGTTATGCCTTTGCCGAAGCGTAAAAAATATGGTATCAATTATATTTACCAAGTCCCTTGGGTACAACAATTGGGCGTTTTTTCTAAGGATGGAATTAAGGATAGTTTGGTCTGGGAATTTGTAAATGCAATTCCTAAAAAGTTTAAATTAGTTGACCTTCTTTTAAATACCGAAAATAAGATTAACTCATCGTTGGTTGTAGAAAAAACTAATTTTATTTTATCATTAAATGAACCGTATTCATTTATTAGAAAGCAATATACTAAAGGTCGAAATAGTAGTATTAAACAAGCAGAGAAAGCTGATTTAGTAATAGTTGAAGATTTAAGCCCTGATAAGATTATTGAGCTTTTTAAAAATAATAAAGGAGCCGACTTGCATAAAAAAGATGCTGATTATTTGGTTTTGAGTAAATTAATTAAGGTTGCTCTATCCTTAAATTTAGCCAAAGTTTATGCTGTGAAAAATAATGATAAAGAGTTGATTGGCGGAGCATTTTTCTTAATTGATCAATGTAGAATTACCTATCTTTTTTCAGCATTAAATAGTGAAGGAAGAGAAAAGCAAGTGATGTCATTATTGATAGATACAGTTATTAGACAAAATTCAGCATCAGAATTTACATTAGATTTTGAAGGCTCAATGATTAAATCTATTGCTTCCTTTTTTAAAAGTTTTGGAGCTCAAAAAGAGAATTATTTCTGGTATAAGAAGAAACAGATACTATAAAAGAAATAATACCAATTTAAACATATAATGCCGTATAAAACAATTTCTTTTTCACAATATTATCGTTAAAATAGGCATATTCAGAAGTAAATAACCATTTGTATATCAGCAGAATAAGTTGTAAATTAGACAAAACAAACCCCGAAAAGGAGCCAAATCCTTAAAAATCGGGGTTTTTAATT
>JAMONB010000231.1 GCA_027066745.1 Flavobacteriaceae bacterium | reverse complement strand
CCCCGCCAAGATGCAACTAGCATTCTTTTCGGAAAGCCAATTAGCGTTCCGAAAGCTTTCGGAATATGGAGCCTTTCCATGAAACTTTTTAAGTCCCCCGAGAACCTTGCCTTAAGAGCATTAAATATAGGAAATGTTAGCTTTTCGTTTTTTTCTTTTTCTTTTTTCGAAGGAGAACAACATTGTTTCCGGTTGCCGTTATCCCCACACTATAATCATTAAAATTTGCTTTCAAATCATCTGTGTAAATTCGGATAAAGGTTCTTGATTTATCTTCGATTATTTCATATTCAAATCTTGAAATTAGTGATTCCGATTTTAAAGTCGATTGGAAATAATGAATATCCAAAAACTCTCCAAAATTCCAGAAATATACATTTTCGATTAGGGAGTCTTTTTCGACTCTCAATTTACTGAGACTTATTTCCTTTTTTTCGAATGTGGAAGAGCTATCATATTCCAAAATAATCCATGTATTATTTCCAATGCTATCATAAAAAAGTCCTTGTGCTAAAGTCAAACTAGAAAACCCAATTATGAAATAAATGAAAATTAATTTCCTCATCTTGTTTTTTGTGAATGTCACGTCCTAAAATACGGCTACGGTTAAAAATTAAATTTTGACTTCATTTTTAAAGACTCTATTAGGAGTTTGAAAGTCTAAAGATAGATGTAATCTTTTATTATTGTAGATGTCAATCGCGCTTTTGGTTGCATTTATTGCATTAGGAACATTAAAGAAGCATTGATCCAAGTAGAACTCATCTTTTAGGATGCCATTAACTCTCTCAGCAATAGCATTTTCGTAACAGTGATTTTCTTCAGTCATACTTATTTTAATATTTCGTTTTTTTAGTTGTGCTACATATTGATTGCTACAATATTGAATACCTCTGTCTGAGTGGTGTACCAACCCGTCCGCTGGCTTAGCATGTCTTAGAGCCTTTTGAAGGGCTCTAAGACAGCCAGCCAGCTCGAGTGAGTCGCTGATATCAAATCCAACTATTTTCCTTGAATACATATCAGTTATCAATGCTAAATAACAAAAGCCTTTTACGGTTCTGATGTAGGTGATGTCAGATACCCAGACTTGATTTGGTGCGTTTACAACCATGTGTTTAACCAAGTTGTTATACTTATAAAAACGATGGTAAGAATCAGTTGTTTTGCAACTGAATTTCTTTCGTTTCACCAACATATCTTGAGCTCTGAGGATTCCGAACAAACGATCTCTACCTACATTTAGCCCATATTTAACAAAGGATTTATGAAGCTCTTTATGCAACTTTCGTGTACCCACTCTTGGTTGAATAATACGTTCTTTTTTTACCAAGGTGATTACTTTGTTTTCAACTAATTTACGTTGCTTAAATCGCTTTTGAAATTTGTAATAAGCATCCCTGTGAAGGTTAAACCCATTACAAACTCGTTCTACTCCAGGCTGCCCATTATCATGCGAAGTGTTCACCGCTTTTATCAGGGCTTTATGCCTAAGTTTTTTTTTAACTCATCTACGTTTTTATACCCCAGGTTCTCAGAAGCAACTTCAAGATATGAGTCGGTTACTAACTTATCTAAATCCTTTTTAATCAATAATTTTCGGAGTTGTTCAATCTCTTTTTTTAAGGCTTTAATACGGCCTATTTCATCATTTGTTTCCACAAGAATACGTGTGTTCATTAAATCTTTACGATCATACTTTTTAATCCATACATTGATAGTATTTCGGTTAACTCCATAGATTTTACCAAGTTCTCTTTTGGAATATTTACCGGTACTAAGTTCGGCTAAAATTTTGAGTTTAAAACCCTCGCTGTAACGTTTCGTTACGCCATCATTTTTATACATATTGCTACTTATTGTGTAGCCTTTTTTCAGGACGGGTCATAATTAAACCTAACGCCACGCTATGTTTAGTGCGTGAAGCTTATTAGATGCCCCGAAACTAATAATTTTTGCGGAGCTAGCCTCGCCCGTTGCCAACTTTAAAACTTACCAACCCCAGATTCGCGCGCCAGGATGCAACTGGCTTTTTTTAACAGACTCCCAAATAGCAAAAATTATGGAGCTTTCGCACGGCACTTTTTAAGTCCCCCGAGAACCTAGCCGACCGAGCATTAAATATAGGATTTGTTAGGTGCTTTTTTTTATGAAATTTCG
>JAMONB010000230.1 GCA_027066745.1 Flavobacteriaceae bacterium | reverse complement strand
CAACTATCCCCGAGGCAAGCCATAAGGGGTATTTCGTTGGTTTCATACCCAGTCAAGCTGGGCACAAACTTTGACCTTAGGGTCAAAAACCGAAATTTGGTGTTTTACCTCACCCGAAACTGTAAAAAAGACAGCTTCGACCTCTCCCAAGGAGAGGTGAATCAGAAACCTCCAGGCCTTCTTCCGCCGAAATGGCTGCATGAAGGCGTGACAGAGCCTAGAGGGATTCTTTTCAATTAAAGCACAAAAAAAGCTCCATGTTTCCATGAAGCTTTGTCTTTTGGGTGGAAGACCGGATTCCCCGAAAGTTATTTTCTATACAATTCCATTATTTGAAAATATACTTCGGGATAAACTTCTCATCCTATACAAATCAAAAAAGTATCTCCTACAAAAAAAGCTCCATGTTTCCATGAAGCTTTGTCTTTTGGGTGGAAGACCGGATTCGAACCGGCGACCCTCGGTACCACAAACCGATGCTCTAACCAACTGAGCTACAACCACCATTTTAATTTTTTCTACTTTTAAAGTAGTGAAGTTGCTTGTCCCGATAATGAAATAATTCGGAAAACTACAACCACTTTTTAACTAAGAAAACCATAACTGGTCAACTAAGCGGCTGCAAATATAATCTATTTACATATGTTGGCAAATAAAAAATTAAAATTATTGTATTAAATATATTGTATCATTTACTTTTGCGATATAATACAAAAATTCAAATGAATAAAAGCACCCATTTTATATACAATTTATTAATAAAAGCTGGAATAACTGAAACTAGTGCTCAATATTTAAACATGATTGCTCTTTTAGTAATTGTGTTACTTATTATTTATATAATAGATTATATTGCAAGAAGAGTTTTAATAAGAGTTTCTTCAATAATTGCAGGGAAATCTAAAACCAATTTTGATGATATCTTAATTACGAATAAAGTACCCAGAAACATCGCACATATTATCCCTCTATCTATTGCATTAAACTTTCTTCCTATCATTTTTTCAGATTTTCTCTATTTAGAGAATATCGCAAAAAAAATAATTCAAGTCTTTGGTATTATTTTAATATTATGGATCGTAAGAAGTGTTTTGAATACCCTAAAAGATTTTTTTAAAACTTTACCACGCCTAAAAGACAAACCCATTGATAGTTATATTCAAGTCTTTATGATTTTTGCTTGGGTGGCTGGTTTTATGTTTTTCTTTGCAATAATAACGGGTATTTCTATCTGGAAATTTATCACGACACTAGGTGCTGCTTCTGCAGTTATTATTTTGGTGTTCAGAGATACTATAATGGGTTTTGTTGCAAGTATTCAAGTCTCAGTTAACGATATGGTACGCATTGGCGATTGGATTACTTTTGAGAAATATGGTGCAGATGGTGATGTTACTGAAATCACTTTAGCAACCGTAAAAGTCCAAAATTTTGATAATACCATTACTACTATTCCTACTTATGCCTTAATATCAGATTCTTTTAAAAATTGGAGAGGTATGACAAATTCTGATGGACGTAGAATTAAAAGAGCTATGAATATTAAAATGGATAGTATTAAATTTCTAACTGATAATGAAATCATCAAACTAAAAGGTATTCAATTGATTTCTGAATATTTAGAAATGCGGCAAGAAAAAATTAAAAGTTATAATTCTAAAAATACCATTGATAAAAAACTACTCTTAAACGGAAGGAATTTAACCAATATTGGTGTCTTTAGAAAATATGCTGAAGAATACATAAACAATCATTCTGCGATTAATAAAGACATGATGATTATGGTACGTCAACTAGCACCTACCACACAAGGATTGCCTATAGAAATTTATGCTTTTAGTGCTGATAAACGTTGGGAAAATTACGAATATGTTATGGCTGATATTTTCGATCATTTATTGGCTGCCGTACGCTATTTTGATTTAGAAATCTTTGAGTTACCAAACAATTCAAGCTTTAAAAGTTAAAACTGTATTTTTTTATATTGATCATCGTTTATGACCTGAATTGTACTGAAGACATCTATCAACAGTCACCTAGTTAGTACAAATATCTCCTACTAGTACAAGCGTCACGCTCGTATCTATATAAATCTCAAACACAACCTATCAACAATCACCCCTTAGCACAAACATCACACCCCAACAAAATTAGCCTTTGGCAAAGCCAATTCTTTTTATTTCCCGACCAAAACGACTATAAGAAAACCCGTAACTATTGGAAATACCTAAAAGCCAAATTAAAAAAAGAAAATAGTCAGTTGGTTAGTGCTACTACCCAACTGAAATTAACAGCAGCAGACGGCAAAAAATATAAGTCCGATATGCTTGATTATAATGGTATAATTATTTTAGGTAAAAAATTTCCCGGAACAAGGGCAAACCAGTTTATCGAGTGGTTTACCTATAGTGATGAAACCATAGACGGTAAAAGCAAAACAAAGGCTTATGCACTTTTTGAAAGTTCTTTTATTATTACTTTGCATTCTAATAAAAAACACTTAAATTCGTAGTTGCTTGATTAACAGAGCAAAATAACCGCTAAACACAAGTCTAGACCCAATTTTAAACTTTTTTTAGCACTATTAATTTTATAACTTAAGGTATATTGAGTAACTATATTCTTATGTTGTAAAACATTAAAAAATTATGAATAGATTTTTCGAAAAAGGTCAGAAATTTAATCAATGGACACTTAAAACATATTTAGGTGGTGGCGGAAATGGAGAAGTTTGGAAGTGTACTGACAAAGATGCTAATGAAGGTGCTATTAAATTAATAAAACGCATTAATAATAAATCTTATGGTAGATTTTTAGATGAAATCTCTGTTGTTGATAGAAATTCTGATATTTCTGGAATAATTCCAATAATAGACAAAAATTTACCAAAAAAGTTAAATAAATTTGACATTCCCTATTTTGTTATGCCAGTTGCTATTGATGCAAGACAAAAACTAAGAGGCTCAACAATTGAAGATAAAGTTGATGCTGTTATAGAAATAGCAAAAACATTAAATGAATTACATAAGCGTAGTATATCACATAGAGATATAAAATTACCAAATATATTATTTTACAATTCAAGATATTGTATTGCCGATTTTGGATTAGTGAATTTTCCAAATAAAAAAGATATTTCAAAAAATAATGAAGTAATAGGTGCAAAATGGACAATGGCACCTGAAATGAAAAGAAGTTCTTCTTCGGCAGATAGTTTAAAAGCAGATACTTATTCATTAGCAAAAACCTTATGGATTATATTAACAGAAAATGATAAAGGTTTTGATGGTCAATATACTACTGAATCAATAATTGAATTAAGAAATAATTTTAAAAGTGTTTATACAAAACCAATTGACGATTTACTCATATCTTCAACTGATAATGACCCATTAAAAAGACCTACAATAGGTCAATTTATAGAAAATCTTGAAGAATGGAAATTCTTAAATGAAGATTTTGGAGAGAGAAATTTGGCACAATGGTTTGAAATTCAAACAAAACTTTTCCCAACTGCTTTTCCTACACGAGTTATTTGGGAAAATAATGAAGATATAATTAAAGTTTTAAATGTTTTAGGCTCTTATGATAATTTAAATCATATGTTTTTTCCTGATGGTGGCGGTCTTGATTTAGAAAATTCAAAATTATCAACAGAACGAGATTGCATTGAGTTAAATTTTGGTGGTTTAATTGACATTGTAAAGCCAAAAAGGTTAATTTTTGAATCATTTGGATTTGACCCAGAATGGAATTATTTTAGACTTGAACTTAACGAATTAGAACCAACTGGAATTAACAAAACAAGAGAAGGAGAAGAACCATATGGAAAATTATATGATCACGAAGGTGTTTCTGAAATTCATCCTGGTTCTTATGATAAATATGAAATCGTAGAACATAACTATGATTATATGGAAATGGGTTATGAAATACCCAATACTGCCAGACAAGTGTCAAGATGGTTTAGAGGTGCTTTTGTTGTTTTTAATAAAACTTCTATTTACAATCAAACTTCATCTACTTATGATGGAAGACAAAATAAAATGGATACTGATGAATTTAGAAAATATATTCAAGAATGGATTAACCATTACAAATCAAGCACATTGAAACCATCATTTATGGATAAACTAAGAAACAAAAGACGAACAAAATAAAAACGATATACAAACAAAATATAAACGTAATTGCGGTTTTTGTGCCAAATTCAGAGTTAGTATCTTTGTACAAAGTTTAGTGATAAATTGAAAGGTAAGTGCTTTGAAATCCGCAACTACGCTTACATAGAACGTTAGGTTCAATATTGAAAAAACTATGAAAATTAAGACAAACATTCTAATTATTATTTTTTTTGCATTAATTTCAAATTTTGGTTTTTCTCAAAATATATTCAAAAAAGAGATTAGATTAAGGAAAGAAAATAATATTAAAGAAACTTCATTCTATATCAAATACAGGAAAGGAAAAAAAACTTTAACGAAAAAAGAGATTTACGACAGAAATGGATTGTTAACCGAATTAAGAAAGTTTGATAAAAAAGGAAACTTGAAAGAAAAACTAATTTTTGAGTATCCAAATGAACAAATTAGAGTTTTGAGTGAATTTGACTCAAATGGAAGTTTAATCAAATCTTATAACCAAAAATTTGATTCAAGAAATATACTCGAACCAAATAGAAGAAAAAGTGATAGTAAAAAATTTAAATACAAATACAATAAAAATGGAAATATAGCAGAAGTTTGGAGGTTGGATTTAAAAAAGAAGTTATTACAAACAGAAAGTTTCTATGATGAAAATAACAGGCTAATCAAACAACGCCTTTTAATTTTTGTTATTTATCCAAAAACATACTATTATCTGACTACAGAAAGACATCTTGATGATGAAGGAAATGTATTAAAAATAAAATCAATAAAAAACGGAAAAGTAAAAAATACGGAAATAAGGGTACATGAAAAATACAGCACATAACAAAGAATTGTGGTAAAAACCAAGTAATTTCTCGGATCTCTATAAAACTACATCAAATCATAACCACCCCTTAGCACAAACATCACACCCCAACAAAACTAGCATTTGAAAAAGCCTATTCTTTTTACTTTAATTACTTTGTCGTATCATAAAAAACACTTAACTTCGTAGTTACCTGATTGACAGAGCAAAACAACCGCTAAACACAAGTCTAGACCCAATTTTAAACTTTTCTTTAGCACTATTCATTTTAGATCAAAAGGGATATAAAGAACTGTTATTCCTATGTTTGGCACAGGCAAAAAAAAGAACTCAATAGAATCCTTTCCGAGTAAAAAAATTATCTTTGTGAAAAGTATTAAAAACAAAAATATTAATGGACAAAAAACACAACTTCACTTTTATAGACCTGTTTGCAGGTATTGGTGGATTTCATTTAGCCTTTCATAATTTAGGAGGTAAATGTGTGTTTGCGTCTGAAATGGATATTCACGCAAGAAAAACATACGAACATAATTTTAAAAAAATATCGCCAGAACTTTTTGAAAATAAAATGTTCAATGATGATATAAGGAATGTTACACCATCGGATATTCCTGATTTTGATATTCTATGTGCAGGATTTCCTTGCCAACCTTTTAGTCAAGCAGGTCATAAAAGAGGTTTTGAAGATAATCATAGTTCCGAAAGAGGAAATTTGTTTTTTAACATTGTAGATATTTTAGAAGAAAAAAAACCAAAAGCATTTTTCCTTGAAAATGTAAGAGGTCTTATAAAGCACGATAATGGAAATACTTTTAAGGTTATTAGAAACATTCTTGAAAACGAATTAGGCTATTCTTTTTATTTCAAAATAGTAAAGGCATCAGACTATGGTTTACCCCAATTAAGACCAAGAGCATTTATGATTGGTTTTAGAGATGAAGGATTTTTAAAAGGATTTTCTTTTCCTGCGAAAAAACCACTTAAATTCAATATGAGTGACGTTTGGAATGGAGAATGCAGTAGAGAAATTGGATTTACTCTAAGAGTTGGTGGTCGTGGGTCAAAAATAGATGATAGACGAAATTGGGATGCATATTTGGTTGACGGACAAGTAAAACAATTAGGAATTGAACAAGGAAAAAAAATGCAAGGCTTTCCAAATAGTTTTGAATTTCCAGTAAGTAAAACACAAGGAATTAAACAACTTGGAAATAGTGTTGCAATAGATGCAATCCAAATTGTAGCAGACCAATTAATAACATATTTAAACACATTGTCTTTAAGCCCAATAATGAAAGAAACAAAAAATAAAGGAGAATGGACTGAATTATTAGTTTTTATAAAACTATTAACAGAACAAAAACTACATTTATCTGATAAGGAATTAAATCCTAAAGATGCTTTTTTTAACATTAAAAAAGTTACTACTCAAAATTTAGATTTAGAATTTTTTATAATTGATAAATCAACAATTCAACTTAAAGATAAAAATTCAGAAAGAACCAAAGAAATTAAAATCTCAGAAATTTTAAATAAATCTATACTTGAAAAATTGACTAATGCTGTGATTAATGGTAAAAGAACTTTTACTATACCAATATTTGATTTAATTCAAAAAACTTTAGAATTTGACACAATAAAAGGTGGAACAAGTTACCAAAAAGCAGATATTCAATTATATATTTCAAATAAAGAAATAAGCTCTAAAAATGAAGGATTTGGTATCAAATCACATTTAGGAAGTAAACCTACTTTATTAAATGCTTCAGGAAACACAAATTTCATCTTTGAAATTAATGGTGTTGATTGCTCAAAAATGGATGAGATTAATGCTATTGATACTAAAACAAAACTAAAAGACAGAATACATTTCATTGAAGCAATGGGCGGTTCTTTAAATTTTATTGGAGCAGAAAAAGAAACAATGGAATACAACTTAAAAATGGCAGATAGTTTAATGCCAAATATTGTTGGAGAATTACTAATGAGTTTTTACAGTAAACGAATTTCAAAAATTGCAGACATTGTCGATGAAATTGATACCAACGGTAAACTTAATTCTAAAGTTAATTATGGAGACAAAAAAAGTTTAGAAGTTAAAATTAAAAAACTTTTAATAGATATTCTTCTTGGGTTTTTCGCAGGAACAAAATGGAATGGAGAATATATTTCTAACGGAACTATTGTGATGAAAAAAACAGGAGATATGGTTGGGTTTCATATTATTGACTTAAAAAGTTTAAAAGACTATTTATTTGAAAATATAAAATTAGACACACCATCTACGACAAGACATAGATTTGGAAAAATCTACAAAGAAAAAAATGGAAAGTTGTATTTTAAATTGAATTTGCAATTAAGATTTTAATATGAGAGTAATAATTACTACTATAAAATCTATGAAAACCAATAATGCCCATCCCCCCCTACTAGTATAAACATCACACACCAACAAAATTAGCATTTGACAAAGCCTATTCTTTTTACTTTAATTACTTTGCATTCTAATAAAAAACACTTAATTTCGTAGTTGCTTGATTAACAGAGCGAAATACCCGCTAAACACAAGTCTAGACCCAATTTTAAACTTTTTTTTTAGCACTATTAATTTTTTAATAAAAAGTATATTGAGTAACTATATTCCTATATTGTAAAACATACAAGAAATATTATGAGTAGAATTTCAAAATCAGACATCTTATATTTATTTGATGACTTGTGGCCAATTATGCCTTACGTTGAAGACCATAAACGGAATTGTTTAGAGCAAATAAAACCGATTAAAAATTATTTCACCAAATATTCGCTGAACGAAAATCACAACGAATTATTAAACGGACTTGATTCACTTGATGGAATTGGATTAACTATTGCGAGTGGATTAATTTGGTCAACACATAGAAAAGATAGAGTGCCATTTGACAAATACACTACGACTTATGCACTCGAATTAAAATTGATAAAAACGGAAAAAATATCTACTGATTATATCGGAATTTGTGAAATTATAAAAGAGTATTGCAACGGAATGGAATTTAAAGACGGAGGCGAATATGAAATAGAAGATTTTGTGCGAGATGCGATGGTGGAAATGGAAGATAAAGATTATTTAATTGAACCGAAATAGTGAGTAAAGTACGTTTTACAACAGCGGTAACCGTTGCACAAGCCTTGGAATTCGCAACTACTAGTACAAGCGTCACGCTCGTATCTCTAGAAAACCTATTCTTTTATTTTAATACTTTGTAATATCATAAAAAACACTTAATTTCGTAGTTGCCTGATTAACAAGGTGAAATAACCGCTAAACACAAGTCTAGACCCAATTTTAAACTTTTTTTAGCAATTAACAAGGGATATAAGGAACTGTATGCCTATGTTCTCGGTCATAAAAAAAATAAATGATACCAAACAAAGTTAAAATAACAGGCTACAAAAGACTCAAAGATTGTTCAACCTATTTAGATCGAAAATTAATCGCTGTTGTTGGGGCGAACGAAGCTGGAAAGAGTACATTATTAAATGCCCTTCTATCGATAGAAAACGATGATGAATATAAAATAAATGAATTAACGAAGGGAAATAACTTTAATGAAGACGATGCAATAGTTAGGGTAGAATATTTAATTGAAAAGGATGAATTATATATATTAAAAGAGTATAATGGAATTGGTGATCCGCGGTATTATTATTTATCTAAAGCAGTAAATGGTAGAAGAACGCATGGTTTTACAGGAGAAGTAAGAAGGAATAAAAAGCATAGAAATCTAATTCAGATATTCAAACTACAATCTTTATCCAAGTCACGAGCTAAGAAGCTAATTAATTCCTTAGAATATTCGAAACAAGATGAAGAAGGAGATATTGAGGAAACAATACCATTGACAGATTTAATAGAACAATTACTATTGATAATTGATGCTGATTCGGAAAATTTTGAAGATGACGATTTCGAATTAATAAATCAAATAATTGAAACAATAACTAATCCTAATTTAAAAGTAAGTGTATCATCGCAAAATCTTTTAGATGAATTCAGCAAGATGTTAGAAGAATTAATTGAAATTGAAAAACAAGAACATCCTTCAGATAGTTTCTTAAAACACCTCGATACGAATAGACCTCAGTTTGTTTTCTTCAGCAATGATGAACGATTTCTAGAAACTCGATATTCATTAGAAGATTTGCAAGACCCTTCAGGAGCAATTATTAACCTGCTTAAGGTTGGCAAGGTTGATTTAGATAGCGTTCTTGATTCGATAACTAATGAGAATACAGGCGATAGGTTAACACTATTAGAACGAGTGAACTCTAATTTGAAAAATGAATATTCAAAATCTTGGAGTCAAGCATTAGTTTATCCTCAATTTTTATTCGATATTGATTCTATTAAAATTCAAATCAAATCTATTGATGGTTACAACGAAATTACTGATAGAAGTGATGGGTTGAAACAGTATATTTCTCTTAAAGCATTCTTAGTAACAAGAAATTTACCTGCAAAACCAGTTTTGCTAATAGATGAAGCCGAGATGCATTTACACTATTCAGCCCAAGCTGATTTGATTAATGAATTTGAACGACAAGAGGTTGTTAATTCTATTTTATATACAACTCACTCTGCAGGTTGTCTACCAAGTGATTTGGGTACAGGAATACGTTCGGTTGAACCAATAATTCATGAAACCAAAAATACAGGAATTAGTAAAATTAGAAATTCAATATGGATGAATGATGGTGGTTTTTCACCAATATTGTTCGCAATGGGGGCTAATATAATTGCATTTACTTTGGCTCGTAAAGCCATTATTGCTGAAGGACCATCAGAAACTATTTTATTACCAAGAATGTTTAGAGAGGCATTAGCAATAAAAAATCTTGATTTCCAAGTTGCCCCAGGAATTGCCAGTATTTCGAAAGATAATGCTGCACTTTTTGAATTAGAATCTGCAAAAACAACCTATCTTGTTGACGGTGACGGAGGTGGAAAGGCTAATAGAACGAAACTTGAAAAAGGAGGAATAGATTCCGATTCAATTGTTGACCTACCAGAAGGTTATTCATTGGAGGATTTTATAGAGCCTATAATCATACAGAAAGCTATAAATAGAGAATTATTTAAATCGGGAATTGATGAAATTGAATTTGAACTCAATAAAATAAGTAGTACAAACAGGATATTATGGTTTGAGAAACAATGTAATAAATTAGAAATAAAATTACCGAACAAAGTGAGGATTGCAGAGAATATTACAAAGGAGAACAGTAATATTAATATTCTTGATAAATCTCGCAAAAGGCAGTTAAAAAGCGTTTACAATAAAATAATTAAATTGCTGAATTGAAAATACGACCG
>JAMONB010000229.1 GCA_027066745.1 Flavobacteriaceae bacterium | reverse complement strand
CGGTAGCTTTTAAAGCGGATATTTTTTGTCGTAGATCTCTCTATAATATTGATTTCGGTATTAAAGAGAAGAAAGGTTTATTCAAACGTAGTCGTTTTTAAAATACTCATTAATTTTTCAAGTTGTTTTTCAGAGCCATAAGTTGCAACATAAACAAGACCAAAATCATTAATTACAGTAGCCATATAGCGTTGTTTAATATCTATACCATTCATGGTTATCACGGCATCAGAATAATAAAAGGTTTTGCCATCAACTTCAATAGATTTAGTTTCATCATTAAACTTAATAGGCATTTGTGCGTCTTTCATTGTTTTTCTAGATTCAACTAAATAGTCTTTACCATTTTTAATAGAAGACAAACCAATATTTTCTGCAATAAGAGTGAAATTAGAATTTAAAATTTCGGGATCCGTATGTGTTTTTGTGTCAAATTGTGAAGCCATTAATAAGTCGGCTGATGTGATATCAGCAGATTTAACTAATTTATCAAATTCAGGGTTATTCAATATTTCTTGAGCTTCATTTTGTAGAGCTTTTTGTTCTGCCTCTGATTGAATATCCCAGCCTTCAGGAACCTCTAAAGTCATTCCAAAAAATTTATTCTTGTAAGTATTGTTTTCAATTGATCCAAAATCAAAATTATCAGGAATACTTCTTTGACAACTCGTTGTGGTTAATGCAATAAATGCAAGTACTAAAATATAAAATGTATTTTTCATAATGATGTGGTTTTGTTTATGACAAATGTATAAAACAAAGATGACCATTTATAACCTAAAAAAGGGGAATTCAACCCCCTGAAAATTGGGGTGACCCTAAGGTCAAAGCTTGTGCCCAGCTTGACTGGGTATGAAATCAGCAAAATACTCCTAGGTTTGCCTCGAGGACAGTTGGTTTTAAGAAATTTTTTATTTTAGGGTTATAAAAATGAACAGGTTTAGAATAAATAAAATTAATTTTTAATAATCATCATTATTATAATCTTCAGGGTTAGTTTTAGAGAAAAATATTTTTTGGCTATGTACATTTTCAAAAAAATCAGGTTTACTATTGTTTTTTCTTAAATATGTCCCTCCTGCAGTTACATTATGTCCAAAACCACAGTTACCATCAAGTGTTTTTATAGTAATTGTGTCGCTTTGTATACTTACGTCCCATTTACATCCTGTTCCTTGGTAGGTATAGCGTGAAGAATTAAAGACACCTTTATTACCTTTCAAGGTTAGTCTTCCGTAGAGAGCTCCACCGTTATATGATTTTGGACCTAAGTTAAGACTAATATAAAATAACACAGTGTTGTCTGTTTCAGGAAACACTGTGATATGACCAATGGCTCCATCATCTGTCGAATTAGAACCGTAGGAGTAGACTCCAGCGTATTTTTCAGTTTGTAAAGAATTTTTTTGCTTGTTTTGAGTGATGGTATTTTTAGAGCTACAGCTTACAAATATAATTGCGAATAATAGAATTATTATTTTTTTCATTTTTTTAATTTTTAATTTTGTTACTATTGTTGGTCTTATCGATATCTGCCATTAGCCCAGACGGATCAATTTCAACTGATTTTATAGTTTTAGTCGTCGTAAATGAATAGGATGGGCTGGTCCAAGACCAATCTTTTAATATGGTAGCCGTTGTTGGTTTATGACCTAATAGCATCCGTAAAGGAATATAGAAATTTTCAGTACTATCATCTGTATAAGTAACTTTTAGATCTATTGGCATTGGCATACTACCAATTCTTTTTAAAGTAATTTCTTTATCTTTTATTTCAGTAACAGTATAGTCAATTTTATGCGTGGTTTGTGTCCATTCAGTTAAATACCAATGCAATTGCAGACCTGAAATTTTTTCGGCAGTTCTAATAAAATCATTGGGTGTAGGGTGTTTAAAAGCAAAATCAGAAAAATATTTTTTTAATGTTTTGTCAAGATTGGCTTTACCAATAATATAGCTGAGTTGTGCTAAAAAAACTTCTCCTTTATTATAGGCAGATGCTCCATATGCGAAGTTATACTTGTACAGATCTGCATAAGTGGTTTGTGGCTCTTCTACACCAGAGTTTGCTAAATAAGTATAACCATTATAAGCTCCTTCAAATGGATTTTTATTATCCTCTTTCATAACTTCTTGCATGGCAAGGTCAGAAATATATGATGTAAAACCTTCATCCATCCATTCGTGTTTAGTCTCATTGGTTGCCAATAAAAACTGAAACCAAGTATGTGCAAATTCATGAGCAGTAACACCAATTAAACTTCCTAGTTTTCTGTCGCCTGTAATGAGCGTACACATGGCATATTCCATTCCGCCATCACCACCTTGAATTACTGAATATTGTTTGTACGGATATTGTCCGATATGGTTGTTATAAAACGAAAGAAATTCAGCAGTTTTTACTTGTAGCTTTTTCCAATTTTCTTTTAGTTCAGGATTGTCTTTATAAAAGAAATGTAAAGTGACATCATTATCAACTGTTATTTTATCGTGAATATATTCAGGATCTGCAGCCCAAGTAAAGTCATGAACATTTGGAGCTTTAAAATGCCAAGTTATTTTTTCAACTTTCTTTCTTCTTTTCTTTTTTCTTTTTTTCTTTAGATTAATTTTTTCAGTTTCGTAACCATGACCAATTTCATTAGGGTTTTGCAAATAACCTGTACCACCAATGGTATAATTTTTGTCTATAGCTATTTTTACATCGAAATTTCCCCAAACGCCATGAAATTCCCTAGCAATATATTGATTGGCATGCCAACCTTCAAAATCATATTCTGCTAATTTAGGGTACCATTGTGTCATTGACAAGGCTACACCTTCTTTATTGTTTCTTCCTGAGCGTCGTATTTGTAAAGGTACTTGACCTTTAAAGGTCATAGATAAGATCGTTTTTTGACCAGGGAGTAGAGGTTTGTTTAGTGCTACTTTTAGAATGGTACCAACGGTTTCATATTTAACATTGACACTATCTTGCTGTAATGAATTTACTTTTATAAATCCGATTTCATTGGCCTGTAATTTTGCAATTCGGCTTTCATAAATTGGCTTTTCTTTTGTGCCTAAATTATTAACCATTCTACCGTCAGGGTCTTTAATGTTTTGTAACCTAACATCCATTTCGCTGCCAGGTTGAAAAGCATTGAAATACAAATGGTAAAAAACAATTTTTAATGTGTCTGGCGAATTGTTGGTGTAAACTAATTGTTGTACACCATTGTATTGATACTTTTCTGCGTCCATATCAATATCCATTTTATAGTCAACGTGTTGTTGCCAGTAAGTAGTGTTTTGAGCAGTAATTGAAAAAGTAGCTATTAAAGCAATTAAAAAAGTGATTTTTTTCATTATAATATATGATTTTGAATATGCAAGGTAAAGATTACAACTATGATACCAAAATAAAAAACCGAAGTTAAAGTCTGAAATTTTCAAACTTTTAACTTCGGTCTTCTAGCTAAATAAAAAAACTAGATGGTTTTTTTATTTAGACATTTTATCTGCCAATTGTAAAGCATTATAAGCATTTAATATTTTTCCAGAAACAGAAAGTGTATCAAAGTTTATTTTTTCGTCTTTTGTACCTGGCTTGATCACCTCTTTATGGTATTCAATACCAGAATCCATGATAATATGTTTTACCTGACTTGCGGTTAATTTAGGATAATAAGAACGTACTAAAGCTGCAACACCAGCAACTTCTGGTGAAGCCATTGATGTGCCTTGAATAGATTCATATTCATTTTTAGGAAATGTAGAATATATTTCTAAACCTGGAGCGAAAATATCTACATTATTTTTACCATAATTTGAAAATGAAGCGACTAATTTATCATCAAAATGACGTGTCATTGCTCCAACGGTAATCACATTATCAGCAAACTCAGTTATTTTATCTTTTGAATCATTAGGAAAGTTTGCTTCTACATCAAAATCAGCGTTATCATTACCTGCAGCATGTACTAATAAAACATCTTTTTCTTCAGCATATTTAATCGCATCATAGACCCATTTTGCATTTGGAGAATACCCTTTACCAAAACTCATGTTCACTACTTTTGCTCCATTGTCTACCGCATATCTAATTGCCAATGCTATATCTTTATCATATTCATCACCATCTGGCACAGCTCTAATAGACATGATTTTTACATTATGGGCTACACCATTCATACCAATACCATTATTACGTTTTGCAGCAATAATACCAGAAACGTGTGTGCCATGAATTTCATTATCTTTAGAGCCCATGACTAAGCCATTACCATAACCAGTATCAGTAATGTCATCAGGGTTGTCATTGGTCAATCTTCCTTTAAAGTCAATTTTATATTGCGAATTTAATTGATTTGTAAAATGGTCAATAGCACCGTCTAATTCTTTAGAAGCATCATTTACAGTACTACCTGAACTTATAATTTGCATAATCATAAATTTTCCTTGCTCTAAGAGTTGGTCGTCAAATTTTATAGCATTGATGTTGTCAATGTTCATTTCTTTATCTGCCAACAATTTTACAATCGTATCATTAGCTTTAATGATTGTTTTTTTGTAAGAAGTGTATTGCTCTACTGTATTTTTAGCAGTTTTAAGTTTTTTATCTATAGTGCTTTTTAGTTCAGTAAATAATTGAAAGTCTGCTTTATCCGCTTCAGCGATATCTTCAGCAGATTTTCCATCAAAACGAGGCATCCATTTTTTAACTATTCTAGTCAATTCTAATTGCTCAGGTATACTTTGTCCGGCTTTACCACCTAAGAAATTCCATCCATTTATATCATCAACATATCCATTATTGTCATCATCTTTATTGTTGCCTGCAATTTCACCTGTATTCACCCAAATAACATCTTTTAGATCTTCATGTTCAATGTCAATACCTGAATCTATAACGCCAACAATAACGGTTGTGCCTTTTTTGTCTTTTACAAAATTATAGGCTTTATCAAGGCTCATTCCAGGTACAGAATCAGTAAAAACGTCCATATGAGGCCAAGATTGTACTTGAGCTTCAGACATTTTACCTGTTTTTGGGCTAATGCTATCAGTTGCTGTAATAATTGTAATTTCTTTTACTACAGTTGTAGCAGTAGCAGTTGTAGTGGTCGTTGTTTTACTTGTACCACAACTAGCAAGTGTTAATGTAGCAATTAAAGCTACAGAAATTGGTTTTAGAATTCTCATAGTTCTTAGTTAAAAATTTTGTTAAATGTGTAAGTTTTGTTTAATCGCACTCCTTTTTCAGTGTGTTTTACGGTACATATTTCATGTTGTGCATCGTGCTCCAAAAATAGCATAAAATTTTCACTTGCAGCTAATTTTAAAAAAGCTTCTTTTTCAGTCATTGTTGTCAAGGGTCTAACATCATATCCCATGACATAGGGTAGTGGAATATGCCCAATTGTTGGTAATAAATCTGCCATAAAAACAATGGTTTTTCCTCTGTAATTGATTATCGGAAGCATTTGTTTTTCTGTATGACCATCAACACAAAGAATATCAAAACCCAAAGGGGAATTTTTTATGAGATTATTGTTGTTGAGTTCTATAAAGTTTAGTTGTCCACTTTCTTGAATAGGATTGATGTTTTCTTTTAAAAAGGATGCTTTTTCTCTAGCGTTAGGTTCAATTGCCCATTGCCAATGCTTTTTATTAGACCAGAATTTTGCATTTTTAAATGCAGGTTCAAATCCAGTTTTATTGGTATTGAATTGAATGCTTCCGCCGCAGTGGTCAAAATGTAAGTGTGTTAAAAACACATCAGTAATATCGTCTTTATGGAACCCTAATTTATTTAATGAGCTGTCTAATGAGGCATTTCCGAATAGGTGATAATGACTAAAAAATTTATCAGATTGCTTATTGCCAGTACCTGTATCAATTAAGATAAGTCTGTTGCCATCTTCAATGAGTAAGCATCGCACCGCCATGTCAATCAAATTATTACTGTCGGCAGGATTTGTTCTTTGCCACAATACTTTTGGTACAACACCAAACATGGCACCACCATCTAATTTAAAATTTCCAGTTTCTATAGGATAAATTTTCATTTGTTAAAATTAATAAATATAAAAAGAAAAACCTCATCTGTTTATCGATAAGGTTTTAGAGGCGTCGAGCGGATTCGAACCGCTGTAGGAGCTTTTGCAGAGCCCAGCCTAGCCACTCGGCCACGACGCCTTAAATAAAACTCCTTGAAGCTTCGCGTCAAGGTTTCAAATTTACCTCCCTTCGGAGAGGTCGAAATCGCATTAGTGATTTCGGGTGAGGCAAAATACAATTCGTATTTTAGGTTTGCAAATTTATAAAATTAAATAGCTACACCATATGTTTTTCTGTTATTTTTTCTTAGACATTTTAATAGTTACCAAAGCCACATTACCACCAATAGGAGGATTTACTTTTGAAACTTTAATCATTGCTTTTTTTACCATTTCTATTTCTTGTAAAACTCGTGTTAGTATTTTTTCAGCAACAGTTTCTAATAATTTACTTCGAATTGCCATTTCTTCTTTTACAATTTTATTCAAATGAACATAATCAATCGTATCAGTTAATTCGTCAGTTTTAGCAGATTTAGACAAATCGGCTTTTACAGATAAATCTACTCTGTACTCAGAACCAATCTTACCTTCTTCATCTAAGCATCCGTGATAGGCATATAAATGAATATTTTTGATTTTAATAATTCCCATATCTCAAAAATTTTGGTAAATTTAGACTTTTATAGATTGAATGATTGAAATATTTTTAATTATTTACTAAATCCGTTTTTATATGAAAGTAAGAGAAAAATTTATTGTCTTATCTGTTTTAATTACCATTTCAATTTTTAGTATTTCCAGATTTTGGCAACCAATTTTATGGAGTTTTATAGTTATAGCTCCTTTAATTTTAATGGGAATTTTTGATGTATTACAGACAAAACATGCCATCAGAAGAAATTTTCCAGTTATTGGTAGAATACGTTATGTGTTAGAAGCAATTCGACCTGAAATTATGCAGTATTTTGTAGAAACAGATACACAAGGGCGTCCTTTAAATAGAATATTTAGATCTCTAATTTATCAGCGAGCAAAAAAAGAAAATGATACCACTCCTTTTGGTACACAAATGAATGTGTATCGTTCTGGTTATGAATGGATGGATCATTCTATGTATGCAAAAAATAGTCCTAAAGAAATAGGAGCGTTTCCACGGTTAGTTATAGGAGGAACAGATTGTAAACAGCCTTATTCATCAAGTTTACTAAATATCTCTGCCATGAGTTTTGGTTCGTTGAGTAAAAATGCAGTTATGGCATTAAATAAAGGAGCGAAATCTGGAAGTTTTGCACATAATACAGGTGAAGGTGGGTTGAGTCCTTACCATTTAAAATACGGAGGCGATTTAATTTGGCAAGTAGGTACAGGTTATTTTGGTTGTAGAGATAAAAATGGAGGTTTTAGTGAAAAAGGTTTTAAAGAAGGAGCAACGAAAGAACAGGTGAAAATGATAGAAATAAAACTATCACAAGGAGCAAAACCAGGGCATGGCGGAATTTTACCTGCGTCAAAAAACACAGAGGAAATTTCAAAAATTAGACATGTAAAACCGCATGTTGCAGTACATTCTCCGCCTTCACATTCCGCTTTTTCTAACCCAATAGAATTTATGTATTTTATTAAGAAATTACGTGATTTATCAGGAGGAAAACCGATTGGATTCAAATTGTGTATTGGTAGAAAGCAAGAATTTATGGATTTCTGTGAAGCGATGATTTATACTGGTATTAAACCTGACTTTATTACGGTTGATGGTGGTGAAGGAGGTACTGGTGCTGCTCCTGTCGAGTTTTCAAACTCTATGGGAATGCCTTTGCGAGAAGGATTGGTCTTTGTGTATGATACTTTAGTGGGCTTTGGCCTAAAAAAAGAAATAAAAATTATAGCTGCAGGTAAAATAATTACAGGTTTTCATATGGCTAGAGCGATTGCTTTAGGAGCAGATGGTTGTAATAGTGCACGTGCTATGATGTTAGCTATTGGTTGTATTCAAGCGTTGGAGTGTAATAAAAACACGTGTCCTGTTGGTGTTGCCACACAAAACACATCCTTAATGAAAGGTTTAAATGTCGAAGATAAGGCTGAGAGAACGGCCAATTATCAAGAAGAAACCATCCATAGTTTTTTAGAATTGATTGCCGCTGCTGGTCTAGATGGACCAAATGATTTAAAACGAGAATATATTAACAAACGAGTGGGTATTAATAATATACTTACTTATGATGAAATTTATCCTTATATAAAAGAGGGTTCATTATTGAGTATTAATACCATTCCAGATAGCTACCAAAAATTTTTTAAGCTGACTAGAGTGATGTGACAAGGTAATAGTTTAAACTCTTATTTAGAGGTTAATACGTTGCATCTTTAGGATGATTTTTCATAAACTCTTCTGCTACGGCAACCATATTTTTACTGCCGCAGAAAAATGGTACACGCTGATGCAATTCTGTAGGTTTAATATCTAGAGTTCTCATATAGCCATCAGAAGCTTTACCACCAGCCTGTTCTGTTAAAAAAGCCATTGGATTACATTCATATAGTAACCTTAGTTTCCCTTTAGGAGATTTTGTACTTGTTGGATAGATATAGATGCCACCTTTAATCATGTTTCGATGAAAATCAGAAACCAATGAGCCTATATACCTTGCAGAGTATGGACGATCATTTTCTTCCTCTTGACAATACTTTAAATAATCTTTTACGCCTTGAGGGAAGTGAATATAGTTTCCTTCATTTATAGAATAAATAGTGCCATTTTCTGGAAACATCATATCAGGATGTGACAAATAAAATGTACCAATAGCTGGGTTTAATGTAAATCCATTCACTCCATGCCCAGTTGTATAGACTAACATTGTTGAGGTGCCATATACAATATAGCCAGCGGCAATCTGTTGATTTCCTTCTTGTAAGAAATCTTCTAATTGTACTGGTGTTCCAGATTTGGTTATTCTTTTATAGATTGAAAATATTGTACCGACAGAAACATTTACATCAATATTAGAAGAACCATCAAGCGGATCAATCAGTACAATATACTTATTGTCATTGTTGCCATTATCACCAGAAATAGTAACAAAATCATCTTCCTCTTCACTTGCAATACCACAAATAATCTGCCTATTGGTAAGAGTTTGCATAAATATATCATTGGCATAAACGTCTAATTTTTGCTGATCCTCTCCCTGTATATTGGTGTCTCCAGCATCACCTAAAATATCTACCAATCCTGCTTTATTCACTTCGTGGTTTACTACTTTTGCAGCAAGCCTAATAGAGTTGATTAATCTTGAAAGTTCTCCTGATGAACCTTTGAATTTTCTCTGGTTACTAATAATATACTCTCCTAATGTGCTGTGTTTTTTCATAAAAAAATGCTATTTTTTTGCAAATATCGTTTTTATTTTACTCAACTATAACGTTTTCGTAAAAGTTTTATTTTACTTAAAAAAAGTCATCCTCTTTTAAGGTGTGATTTTTACTTAAAGTTTTTTATATTAGCCATATTAAATTATTTAAAAGATGAATTTAAAGGTTAGAAAAGGAGAACAAAGAGATATTAAATCAATATTAGATTTAATCACTGAATTAGCAATTTTTGAAAAAGAGCCAACTGCAGTAGAAATAACGGTAGATGATTTGTTAAATGATGGT
Source organism: Flavobacteriaceae bacterium (assembly GCA_027066745.1). Taxonomy (GTDB): domain Bacteria; phylum Bacteroidota; class Bacteroidia; order Flavobacteriales; family Flavobacteriaceae; genus Aureibaculum. Next base: position 696 of record JAMONB010000229.1, on the reverse strand, counting down.
TTTGGAGAAACGCCAGTATTTAAAATATTTGTTGCTGAATTAGATACTAAAATTGTTGGTATGGCTTTGTTTTATGAAAGATATTCTACTTGGAAAGGTAGAGCTATCCATTTAGAAGATTTGATTGTTACTCAAAAACACAGAGGTAAAGGAATAGGGAAAGTTTTATATGATAAAGTATTGAATTTTGCTTTAGAAAAAGGAGTAAAAAGAGTCGCTTGGGAAGTTTTAAGTTGGAATACGCCAGCTATTGAATTTTATAAAAGCACGGGTGCTTTGTATTTAGATGATTGGAATGTTTGTCAGATAAGTGATAAAAGTATTCAGAAATATTTAGGAAAATAATAAAGGGTTTAAGTTTGGGAAAACATCTGAGAGATGTAAAAGTAGGGATTAAAATATCGAAAGAACCTTCCTATAGCTCTGTCACGTCTTCCTATAGCCATTTCGGAGGACGGCTATCTTCGTTTTAATCAAAACTCTGCTATTAATTTTTCTGTACAGTTAGATGATAACTATCATAATTTTGAAAAATTAATGTAATAGTAAAAATAACTTTATTGTTGACTTTTATTACACATCATCAGGCATTTTAATGATGTAGCGGTAAAAGAAATAGAAAATACTAATAAAGTATTGTTAAAACAATCAACTATAGAAACTATACAGATGGTTGTTCAATAAATTTTCTATCTT
>JAMONB010000228.1 GCA_027066745.1 Flavobacteriaceae bacterium | reverse complement strand
ACGCCAAGACGAACTCGGGCTGAATTGGGACAGCTTCAAATACCGCAACTACGACTATGCTATCGGGCGGTTTATGAGTATTGATCCGTTGGCGGAAAAATATCCTTATAATGGAGTATATAATTTTAGTGAAAATAGAGTAATTGACGGTAGAGAGTTAGAGGGATTGGAATATATAAGCACAGATGCTATTATACAAGCAAAATATACTCAAAACAAAAGAAATAACGAAAGGAGTTGGTTTAATATCGGAACTGGTGTTCAATGGTCAAGCAGTGCTAATGGAAATGATGGAGATACACCATCAAAACAAGAAAAGGAACATATTGATGATCATCAACCTTGGTATGTTAATATGGATGGATTAAATATTATTATGTCAAGTTATAGGCCCAGTGTTTTTGATAATACTAATACAAGTAATACCGTTATAAAAACGGCAGAAGTAGCTCAAAAAGCAGAAAATATAGACGAAACAATTAATTATGTTTCTGACAATCATAATAATGTAAATTCAACACAAACAAATACATCAACCGATAATGAAAGTCAAAATAACACAAATAATCCAACTAATAACACAAGTGAAACAAATAACAGTAATGAAGAACTAAAAGACACTATTTACAAAATTCACGGACCTAATAATTCAAATGTATATGAATTACATTTAAATCAAAGTTCTCAAGCTGACAGAAAAAGAGTAACAGATTCTCTAAGAGAAACAGGACAATTAATTGAAAATTAAAGTAAATGACAAAATACATTACAATAATTTACCTTTTATTGTTAGTTCTATCTTGCCAAAAAAAGAAAAAGTGGTATTATAAATATTATGACAATGGAGGTTTATTCTATAAAATTGAAATTAATGATGATAGTACTTTTGATGGATTAGCTGAAAAGTTTTACAATACAGGCGAAAGGTGGATGCTAACACATTTTCATCAAGGAATAAATACGGATTCCTTTTTTATTTATTATAAAAATGGAAAAATAAAAGAAAAGGGATATGTAATAAATAAAAACAAAATTGGTTGGTGGAAATATTATGATGCTTTAGGAGACTTAATAAAAGAAGAAGAAATTATACAATTAAAGAAAGACTCTTTTACATTAAATCAATGTATTTATTACCAAAACAGAATAATTGACAGTCTGAAAAGTTCCTTTTATAAATTAAAGATGTTAGAAAAAACAAAAGATTCTATAAGGATTCAAATCTTTAATAATTATGGGCACCCTGAATGTGTCAAACATGATACTTGTGATGTTATAAATTGGGCAATTGTAATTCAAAACCCCTGTAACAATTATCAATATGACACTATCTTCTTTAAAAAGAAAAAAGCCATTATAAAATTATGCAGAGGCAATAATCCTATCAAAGGAATAATTTACGATCAATTGGTTCCGATTGATAAATTAGAAAATGGTTTAGAAAATTGGAGAATTTTTGTAGTAGAAAAACATTTTGTTATTCCTGTCTCAACAGAAGAGTAGAAAAATACTGTTTTAGCCCCCTAAAAACACGGATAAGATTATAGTTAAATAAATGTAATAATTTTGGAAAAGAATAAAAAAAAATAAAAAAACTAAATACACACTTTTTGGGATATTACTTTGGTGGACGTTAATCAGCGAAATCTTATACCCAAGTTTACTTGGTGTATCTGTGTCAAAAAATCAGCAGAGTGAATATCAAGTTTTTATCCAAAGCGAGCGAAAAGCAACCAACCAAAGAAAAGGCTGCTACGTGATAGAAACGCCCTAAGAGGTTCTTGCGTAAAAATAACGACGAAAAAGCGTAAAACTATCTGCTATTCGAAGTGCCCGAAGGCACGAAGGGCACAAGTTCAGATAGTTTAGCGTTGAGGAGATTATTTTAGCAAGGTTCTCTTCAGGCTTGATTTTTTGTCTCTTTTGTATCAAGACAAAAGAGAAAGAATTTGAAAAATTCTACATTTGAACAATTAACATAAAATCATTAACTTGCCAACAGCAATCCAACAACCACATGAACCTGCCCGTAAAAATACAATTTGGCAACGGCAACAGTATTACATATTTGTACGATGCCGCAGGCATAAAATTACAAAAAACGGTATATTACAATAACCGGCAGGTAACCACCGATTATATGGGCGGTTATCAGTATGAAGACGGCAAGTTATTGTTTT
>JAMONB010000227.1 GCA_027066745.1 Flavobacteriaceae bacterium | reverse complement strand
TATTCTAACCATAGAAGACGGAACTATTGTAGGCGGATTTGGAAGTGCTGTCTTAGAATTTGCTCAAGAACATGACTATAAAAACAAAAATATCAAACGTTTAGGTATCACAGATGAGTTTGTTGAACATGGGACTGTTTCAGAATTGCAAAAACAATTAAAATTGGATAAAAATTCAATTAAATCATTTATTAAAGAGGTTTTTATATAAAAACGCATCATAATTTCAAAAAATAGTTAAATTTGCTTGCTTAACTTAACCAATCTTCCCAAAATTTTATTAAACTAGTATTAGGTTTTTATTTTAAATCCTAATATTATTAACGTGTAAAAAAATTAAGATGAAAGTAATTTTTACAGTAATCCTTTTCCTTTATTTTTCATTGGCTATTGCTCAAATTACTGATTCTATTCCAAACATCAAACAATCTAATTTAGTAGAAAAAGTTGTAGTTGACACATTACTGTTAGAAAAAACTATTGATACTATAAAACAAAATAATACATCTAAAGTTCAAAAAAAAATAAATACTATTGAAAAAAAGAATAGGATAGATTCGCTTAAATCACGTATCATCTCACTTAAAACGCATCTTAGTTTACTCAACACACATAACAATTCACTTAAAATAAATAATGCTTTACTTGAAGAACGTGTTAATACACTAAAAACAGAATCAGATGCTTTACTTAAACCTTATTACACTATACTGTTTGATTCTACTTTAAATAAAGATATTTATAATTCTAAATATAGAGTGTCCATAAATAAATTAACCAACGATACTATTTATATTCCTCTACCAAAAGAAAATCGCTATATAATCCCAATAAAACGTTTGTCAGTTGACACCTTAAAAACTACAAATAAAATAGCTAAAATTAATGTTATAGCTACAAAATATGCTGATGATCCTATTTGGTGGGAACAAAGAAATAGTATAGGTTTAGATATTAACGAAGCTGCATTTCTCAATTGGAATTCAGGTGGTATCAATTCTGTTTCGGGTCTGTTTAAAGTTGATTTGGCACGGTTTTACAAAAAATTACATGTATTATGGAATAATGAATTGTCTGTTCGGTATGGTTTAAACCAACAAGAAGAAAAAGGGTTGAGAAAAACAGAAGATAAATTTGAATTTAATTCTACTTTTGGTTATAGAAGGGATACTATTTCTAACTGGTTTTATTCTATAAAGCTAAATTTTAAAACACAGTTTACTGATGGCTACAAATACCCAAAGACAAGCACTCCTATTTCTAGATTTTTTGCTCCTGCGTATCTATTTTTAGGTGCTGGTACACATTATGAAAACAAAAAGCAAAATTTTTCACTATTCTTATCTCCTGTTACTCTTAAATCTACTTTTGTTTTAGATAATAATTTATCAAATGAAGGAGCATTTGGAGTAGTCAAAGGTGAAAAATCAAGACATCAATTTGGGTTTTTATTAGAAAGTGTATTTCGAAAAGAAGTTTTAAAAAATGTTTTAATGACGAATAAATTAAGTCTATATACTGATTATATAAGAGATTTTGGTAATGTCGATGTCAATTGGGAACTGAATTTTGCATTAAAAATTAACAAGTATATCATGGCATCTGTTGGTACACACCTTATTTATGATGATGACATAAAATTCAAAGATGATATTGATAATGATGGTACATTAGAAACTCTTGGAGCTAGAGTACAATTGAAACAATTTTTAGGTATTGGTTTGATGTATCGTTTTTAAATTTATATAATATTAAGAATGTTAAAATAGTTTTTGATATCTAGAAAACACAAAATTATTGTCTTTTGCTAAGTTATGACAGCTAATACAACTTTCCGTACCTTTACTCCAGCTTTTATATTGATTATTTTCTTTTACAAAACGGGCATATCCCCAATTACCAGGGTTATTTCGAAATTGTATAGAGTCTTTAATCATATATTCAATACGTTGTATTGAATCTGCTTCTTGGGCTACTTTAAAATTAGACATTTCTTTAACTTTCCATCCAATCTTAACTATTTTACTGCCTTCTGGTAGTTCTTCATTATTAACCAATGGTATAAAAGCAATTTTATTTGCTAATATATATCGCAATTCATTTTTGTCTTTTCTAAAATGAGTTGCCACAATTTTATAGTTTTTATAATCTTCTATTTCTTTGAATTTCAACCCATTTTCGG
>JAMONB010000226.1 GCA_027066745.1 Flavobacteriaceae bacterium | reverse complement strand
CTACCAATGGATCTGGTGCTGGTACGTCCCCTAAACATTGTACATTTATTGGTGATGGATTACTTGCTGTTGGTGGTAAATTATCTAAAACAGTTACTACCGAAGTACAGGTATCAGTTAATCCGCCATCATCGGTTACTGTCAAGGTAACTGTATTTGGTCCTATATCTGCACAAGTAAATGAATTTGGACTTACCGTCATTGATACAATGGATCCATTATCATTTGATCCATTATTAATATCTGCACCTGTGATAGTTACATTTCCTGTTGCATCTAAAAAGACCGTTATATCCTGACATATTGCATTTGGTGGATTATCATCGGTAACTGTTACTATGGCTGTACATGTATTTGTGTTTCCACAGAAATCTGTTACGGTTAAGGTTACTGTGTTTGGACCTAAATCTGCTGATGTAAATGTGTTTGGACTTACCGTCATTGAAGCTATACCACAATTATCAGTTGAACCACCATCGACATCTGCTGGGGTAATACTTGCATTTCCTGCAAGATCTAAACCTACACTTATGTCTTGACATATTGCTACTGGATTTACGGTATCGCCTATAGTTATTATTTGAGTTACCATAATTGTATTGTTACAATCATCGGTTACTGAATAGGTTCTTGTAATAATCTCTGGACAGGTACCATTATTAGATACATCACTTACAAAGGCAACTATTGGTGCTGCTGTACAATTATCTGCCTCATCGGTTACAACTGTGATATCGGCTGGAGGAACTACTGTTGCTCCGCCTATATAACAAACTGACATTGGTGCTGGATTACTTGCTGTTGGATTGATAGTATCATCTACTGTAATCGTTTGGGTTACTGTTATTACATTTCCGCCATCATCAGTTATCGAATAGGTTCTTGTAATTACTTCTGAACAGGTATTACCATCTGATGAATCACTTACAAAAGCAACTACCATATTACAGTTGTCTGCCTCATCAGTAACTACCAATGGATCTGGTGCTGGTACGTCCCCTAAACATTGTACATTTATTGGTGATGGATTACTTGCTGTTGGTGGTAAATTATCTAAAACAGTTACTACCGAAGTACAGGTATCAGTTAATCCGCCTGTACTAGTTACTGTTAAAGTAACTGTATTTGGTCCTATATCTGCACAAGTAAATGAATTTGGTGTAACGCTCATTGATGCTATCGGCCCTGTAGATCCGTTATCTATATTGGCTGCAGTTATACTCACGTTTCCTGTTGCATCTAAAAAGACTGTTATATCTTGACATATTGCATTAACAACAATTTCTACAATAGTAACTATTGCTGTACATGTATTTGTGTTTCCACAGAAATCTGTTACGGTTAAGGTTACGGTATTTGGACCTACATCAGCGGAAGTAAAAGTATTTGGAAATACAGTCATTGACGCTATACCACAGTTATCAGTTGAACCGCCATCGACATCTGCTGGAGTAATACTTGCATTTCCTGAAATATCTAAATTTACAGTAATATCTTGGCAAACTGCTACTGGATTTACGGCATCGCCTATAGTTATTATTTGAGTTACCATTATTGTATTACTACAATCATCGGTCACTGAATAAGTTCTTGTAATTATCTCTGGACAGGTACCATTATTAGATACATCACTTACAAAGGCAACTATTGGTGCTGCTGTACAATTATCTGCCTCATCAGTTACAACTGTGATATCGGCTGGAGGAACTACTGTTGCTCCGCCTATATAACAAACTGACATTGGTGCTGGATTACTTGCTGTTGGATCTATGGTGTCATTAATAGTGATTGTTTGGGTAACATTGATTGAATTATTACAATCATCAGTAACTGAATACGTTCTTGTAATTGTTTCTGGACAAGTCCCTCCATCTGAAGAATCACTCACAAAAGCAACTACTGGATTCACAGTACAATTATCTGCTTCGTCAGTTACTACATTAACATCTACTATTGCGTCTGAAGCACATTGAAATGCTAAAGGTGCTGGATTACTTGCTGTTGGGTTTGTAGTATCATTAACTGTAAAAACTTGGGTTACATTAATTGAATTATTACAATCATCGGTAACCGAATAGGTTCTTGTGATTATTTCTGGACAAGTTCCGTTATTAGATACGTCACTTACAAATGCAACTACTGGATTTACAGTACAATTATCTGCTTCATCATTTACTAGAATAATATCTGCTGCTGGCATATCGCCTATACATTGTAACGATACTGGTGCTAAATTTGATGCCGTAGGGTTTATTGTGTCATCTACTGTGATTGTTTGTGTTACATTAAGTATGTTTCCACAATCATCAGTAACCCTATAAGTTCTTGTAATTATTTCTGGACAAGTATTACCATTAGATGAATCACTCACAAAGGTAACTATTGGGCTTACTGTACAATTATCAGCTTCATCAATCACGGCAGCAATATTTGCTGGTGGAACATCGCCTATACATTGAACACTAATTGGTGCTGGATTACTTGCTGTTGGCGCTATAGTGTCATTAATAGTGATTATTTGAGTAACATTGATTGAATTATTACAGTCATCAGTAACTGAATAAATTCTTGTTATTATTTCTGGACAAGTATTACCATTTGACGAATCGCTTACAAAAGCAACGGTTGGCACTCCACAATTGTCTGCTTCATCAGTTACTACATTAACATTTGCTACTGCATCTGAGACGCATTGAAATGTTAATGGTGCTGGATTACTTGCTGTAGGATTTATAGTATCATTTACAGTAAAAATTTGCGTTACATTAATCGAGTTACCACAATCATCGGTTACTGAATAGGTTCTTGTTATTATTTCTGGACAAGTTCCTCCATTTGAAGAATCATTTACAAAGGCTACTACTGGATTTACTGTACAATTATCTGCTTCATCGTTTACCAAAGTAATATCTACTGCTGGAATATCACCTACACATTGAAATGATGCTGGTGCTAAATTTGATGCCGTAGGGTTTATTGTGTCATTTACGGTAATTGTTTGAGTTACATTAAGTACGTTTCCACAATCATCGGTAACTCTATAAGTTCTTGTAATTATTTCTGGACAGGTTCCTCCATTTGAGGAATCGCCTACAAAGGCAACTACAGGGTTTGCTGTACAGTTATCGGCTTCTCCTGTTACTAATGCAACATTAAAGACAGGTACATCTGCAATACATTGCACTGAAACTCCTGCAATACCATTTGCAGTTGGATTTGTAGTATCATTAACATTAATTGTATGGAAAATTATATTTGAATTACCACATTCATCAGTTATTGTATAAGTTCTTGTTATTACCACTGGGCATGTTCCAACTTCTACATCGTTACTAGTAACGGTAAGGTTTGCATCAATAACACAATCTGTAATTGTTTGTGTACCTGCTAATGCTTCTATTCCTGCAACTGTTGTTTCTGCTACTGGTGCGCTTGAACTATCACAACCTTCAATATTAGATACAGAAATATCACCATTAATTACAGGTGCTAAAGTGTCGTTTATTATAATGGTCTGTGTTATGGTAGTAAAAAGACCAACTTCATCTGTTATTGTATATATTCTAATAATTGTAATTGGACAAGTACCAGAACTAGAGTCAGAAGAAGTAACTACTAAGTTAGCATCAGTCGAACAATCTGATATCATCACATTCCCTGGCAAACCTTCTAGACCAACAACTGTTGTTACAGATGTAGGCGCATCACCAACAAGACAACCTTCTACATTTATATTATTTAATGAACCTGTTATTACAGGTGGTAGCGTGTCTTCTACAGTAATAATAACATCATCTGTTACCGTTACACCTCCAGGTGTACAGTTAGTACAAGTTAATTCTGCTGTATAAGTTTCTGTAACGGTTGGACAAACATTGTTTGTGAAAATAGTATTACCATCTACATCTACTCCTTGAACTGTTCCTGGTAATATCGCATTTGATGAATCTTTCCAATCAAAAGTAAAAATAGGGTCTATTGGATTATCTGGTAAAAATTGCCATGTTTCATTAACTGCACCCCATAAACCGTCTGAAAACTGTCTCCCTGGAACTGCTAAACCATTACCTAAACCATCAATAATACCTACATTAGCCGAAGGAATAAAAGGGTTTGGATTACAATTATTTGGTTTATTTATTAAATTTACTGTTATAATATTAGTTGTTTCCTGTAAAATTATTTGCTGCGTTGTATATTCTCCTGTACAAGTAGGGTGAAAAGGAGAAAATTGAGCCACTTCAAAATAATTAATTACAAATTGCCTATACGGTGCAGTACCTGTAAGAAAATAATCAATACTACCGTGTCCAAAGGCAGCAGGATCTACTACCAAATCATGATAAGCCCCCATAATAACCGGCAAATTAGAAGTTCCCACACCTGGACTTGGAGATAGATCTGTAAGGCACAAATCCGGAATATCTGCACAAACAACTTTTTCACAACGTGTGTTTTTATAATGTAAAAAATCAAATGAAACTACACCATTATCACCAATCACTAATTTAGTATAGTTATTTCCATACATGTTAAAAGTAAAACCAATATTAATCTCATCAGACCATTGATCCTCAAGTGTAACTCCGGAAGCAGTAGTTGGCACGGCTATTGGTTCACAAAAATCATTACCTAATGTATATGACGTAGTATCATTACCAATTGCTAAATTTTGATTATTAACAGTAGCTATAATATCTATACAAGTATCGCATTCTATTGTCTGATCATCGCCAGCAGAAACACCAACACCACAATCATCTTGTGAAAATGTCAGTAAACTAGTAATTATTATTAATAAAAAACTTAAGTATATTTTTTTCATATCTGTAAATTTATTTTTTTTTGAAGGGAAATATTTTTTTATCATATATTGGGTATTCTTTATTCATAAACTGCTGAAAAAAAAATAAAAGTAAAAAAATGGTAAAAATCACTAAAACATAAAACACCAATAAACATTGGTTTATATTTCATAAACGTTGGTTTATATTTCATACTTTTTTATTTATTTTTTAATAACTAAGGTAATTATAAGGGTTTTTTTTGCAAAAATAGTACTTTTTATATTAAATTTAACTTTTTTTTTGTAAAAAATATTTTAACACTAATTATAAGATAAGAGCTTAGTTCTTTAGAACAAATACATTGAAATTAATTAAATTCGCTATCTTTTATTCCTTGTTTTAAATCTTCTCTATTAAAAAAACACTTAATAACCTGAGTTCAACCTAAAAAAGCACTAATTGATTTGTTTTTTGAACTTCTTTTAAAGTTAAAACAAATTCTTAACATAAAAATAAATATCTATTATTAGAACATTTAGTATATATTAGCCTGTATGAAAATTAAATTTTTTATATTATTTTTTATCTGGTTTTTTTGCGGTTTTTCACAAAGACAACAAATTAAAATTGTTGCAGATTTAAGTCCGAAAACCAATAAAGTAAAAATAACACAAAAAATTATTTATTACAATAATTCTAATGTGTCACTGTCTAATATCGACCTTCAAAATTGGAGTAACAGTTATAAAAACAAAAAAACCTTATTATCAAAACGCCTCTTAGAGGATTACGATAAATCTTTTTATTTTGCAAAAAAAAAAGACCGTGGTTATTCAAAAATAATTAGTATTACTAATCCGTCTGACACTACATTACTTAAATTTAAAGAAAAAACTTCTGACATTCTTCAAGTAAAATTAAATCATACTTTAAAGCCTAAAGATTCCGTTACTTTAGTAATTGACTTCAATCTTAAAATACCAAATTCGAAATTTACTCAATATGGTCATTCAAAGAATGACTACAATCTAAGATACTGGTATATAACACCTTCAGTATTTAAGAACAATACTTGGCAAAGTATGTCTAATTATAATATGGATGATTTATTTGCCAACCCAACAGACATTGAAATTGAATTTAAAATCCCAAAAGAATACACTATTCAAACAGATTTAAATACAGAGAAAGTTGTTGCCAAAAATGAATTTACAATCTATTATTTAAAAGGAATAAGCAGAACGGATATTGAATTAAATATCAGCACTAAGAACAATTTTAACACTTATGAAACTAAAAATTTAGAATTAATCACCAATTTAAATAATTCTAAAATAAAAACCACTATAACACAAGCAATTATTGAAAGAGAAATCGCTTTTATTAGTGATTATTTAGGAAAATATCCACATAGTAAATTACTAATAAACAAAATAACTTATAATAAAAACCCAGTTTATGGTTTAAATCAATTACCAAAAATACTTAATCCGTTTAATGATATATTCGAATTCGATATCAAACATTTTAAAGCGTTAACTCATAAGTATATTAATAATACTATCTTAACAAACCGAAGAAAAGATAGTTGGTTAAACGACGGAATTCAGATCTTTTTAATGATTAAATATATTGAAAAATATTATCCCGAAGTTAATGCAATGGGTAAAATTTCGAAAATTTGGGGAGTACGCTCTTATCAAATTGCAAAACTTAAATTTAATGACAAGTATCCTTTTGTATTTCAATTTGCTACAAGAAAAAATTTAGATCAAGCATTAACAACACCTACAGATTCTCTTTCTACTTTCAATCGAAAAATTGTAAACAAATACAAATCGGGTATTGGCTTACAATATTTAGACAACTACCTAAACAATCAAACAATAAAGAAAAGTTTACAACAATTCTATCAAAAAAATAAATTACAATTAACTAAAAGCGATAGTTTTAAAGAGATTTTAACTAGCAAAACCTCTAAAAATCTAGATTGGTTTTTTCAGGATTACCTACAAACAAAAAAGAAAATTGATTATACAATAACCAAGATAAAAAAAACTTCTGACTCTATTAAAGTTACTATAAAAAACAAACGTAATATCACAACACCAATACTATTATACGGTTTACATAATAAAAATATACAATTTAAAAAATGGTTGCCAAAAATTGATAGCATAAAAACAATAACAATACCTAAAGGGAATTTTAATAGACTTTCTTTAAATTATGAAAGTTTATATCCTGAATTAAACCTGCGTGATAATTGGAAAAACCTTAATTCAAGCATTCTAAATAGACCTATCCAATTTCGCTTTTTAAAAGATGTTGAAAATCCATATTACAATCAAGTATTTTACAATTTTCAATATGATTATAATTTTTATGATGGCTTAGTTTTAGGTGTCGATATTTCTAACAAAACCATTTTTAAAAAGAGATGGTTATATAGTTTAAAACCAAAATATAGTACTAAAAGTCAACAAATGGTTGGCACAATTTCATTAGCGTATCAATTATATCCAGAAAAATCTAACATCTACAAATTGCGTGTAGGTCTACCTCTAAGCACTTCTCATTATGCGCCAAATTTATCTTTTACAAGAATATCACCTTTTGTAAGTCTTCACTTTAACAGAAAAAGTTTGCGTGATGTTGGCGGTGTAATATTATCCTCCCGATATGTTTTTATTGATCGTGAAACTGAAAATAATACACTAAAATCAGAATCTGATAATTACGGTATTTTTAATTTAAAATACACCTATTTTAAACCTGAAATAATTAAAGATCTAAGGTATAACTTCGACTTTCAACTTGCAGATAATTTTAGTAAATTTACTTTGGATTTTAAGTATCGAAAATTAACAACCAAAAATAGGCAATTTGATTTCAGACTATTTGCTGGCACTTTTATTTTTAACGATACCGAAGATGATTATTTCAATTTTTCGTTAAATCGTGCTACAGATTATCTTTTTGATTTAGATTATTTAGGTCGATCTGAAGAAACCGGTTTTTTAAATCAGCAATTTATCAATACCGAAGGTGGTTTTAAAAGTTTTTTTGATGAAAATTCTGCCAACAAGTGGATGCTCACAACAAATAACAGTTTTAGTATTTGGAGATGGATTGAAATTTATGGTGATGCTGGCATATTTAAAAATAAAGGGGTTAACCCAGTTTTTAAATACGATACAGGCGTACGACTCAATTTTGTACATAATATTTTAGAAGTCTATTTTCCGCTACAATCAAGCAATGGTTTTGAACCAAATTTATTAAATTATGATACTAAAATTAGATTTGTATTTACTCTAAACCCAGGCAAAATTTTTAATTTCATAAAAAGAGGATTTTATTAAAAGATTCATCTTACACTCTTAACTACCGAAAAAAAACAAAACTCTTTCAATATACTTAAAAAAATGGTACTTTTGTTTCTTTAAAATATTTCCGCAACAAAACAAACAACAACTAAATTGTCCTTTAAAAACCTAACTTACGCCTTATTAGGCATTATTTTTTTCTTACTTATCTTATTAAGTTTCTCCTATTTTAATGCGCAAGAAAAACACAAAAACGAAAAAACTAATATAGATAAATTAATTTCTGATTTTGAAACAAAATTCTATAATGATTCTATCACTCTCGCTAATAACAATGCTATATACCTTGACAAAATGACTCAGAACATTATAGATTCTATCGTTTTAGTTTATGAAAAAAAATTAAAACTTGCCTTTACAAACTATAAATTAGAATCCTCCACAAATAACAACAGTCTAATACAAGAAGATGATCTCATTTATGCTGCTATAAATTCTAATGATATAACACCTAAAACACAAACATCAAATTCTTTATCAAATGTAACCAGTTACTCTAAATTAGATAATTACATAAGCAAATCTAATTATTTGAAATCAACAAATTTTTCTTCTAATGTTACTTCATATTCCAAACTTAAAACTACTACTTTAAGAGCAACAAAAAACACCTCTAATGTCACTACATATTCCAAATTAAAAAACACTACTAGAGCATCCAAAAAAATAAATAATGTTACCACATATAACAAATTAAAACACAATTCAAGAAATATAAAACCTAAAAAACAAACTGTACTAAATCAAAACACTAGAGAAACAAATAATAATTTATATCTAGGTAAACAGAATTCTAATCTAGTTTATTCAAATTCTATTTTAAATAATGCTGTGAATTTTAATGACATTGAAGTATCACCAATATATCCTGGTTGCGAAAATAAATATTCAGAAAGAGATAAAAAAAATTGTTTTGCAACAAAATTATCTAATTATGTATTAGATAATTTTAATGCTACAAATTTTAATAAAACCAATCTGAAAAAAGGATATAATAATGTTCGTGTTCTCTTTGTTATCGACAATAAAGGAAACAGTAAAGTCGGAAAAATTGTTGGTAAATGGCCACAAAATGTAAAAACAGAAATAAATAGAGTAATTCATTCTACTCCAAAAATGACACCTGGGAAATATCATAATAATGCTATCTCAGTTAAATACAGTTTTAAAATACCTTTCTTAATAAAGTAGTTTATATTTAAAAAAACAATCCTTATGAAGCCTTCAATCTTAATTTTTTTTATACTATTTGCTTATGCAACTGTTTTTTCACAAGAGAATAAAATTGAAATAAGTTCATGGACAATTGGCGCAGGTACAAGTAATTTTGCAATGCATGGCGACTTGACTTCAGACACTCCAAATTTGGGTTTTTACTTATATTTAAATAAAATGATAACTCCTGCTTTTGGGTTTGAAATAAAGGGTCAAATATTAAACACCAAAGGTAATTCGCAAGATACATTTACGACATTACCTGAATATAATGCCGACAATTTAAGGTTTAATGGTGATACATTTGGTGGAGACGCTAACCTAGTGATAAACTTTAGCGCATTAAATACTAATGAATTTATAGACAGGAAATTTAATGTAACTTCCTATTTCGGAATAGGTTATCACACATACTCTGCAAAATTATATGATGATGATACTAACGAATTAATAGAAGATTTTGTTGCTAACAAAAGAGGTAACGGATCAAAATCTATTTATTACACTTCTGGTATTGGTTTAAAATATCGTCTATCAGAACGAATAGATTTAGAATTAAGACAAAATATAAACTTCAACAATGAAGATCATTTAGATGCTGCCGTAAGTACAAAACAGTACTTAGAAACGTTTTTTACTACACAATTAGGTCTTGTATTTAAACTACATAAAAAAGAACGTCAAATTACTGAAAATGATAATGATATAACAGAAGAAGTTTCTATCATAGAAAAACCAAAAACTAGATTGGTTGATTCCGATAAAGATGGTGTTATAGATCAGTTTGATAAAGAACCAAATACCGAAAAAGGTGCTTTTGTTTACTCAAATGGTGTAACTATAGATTCTGATAAAGATGGCGTGCCAGACCATAAAGACAAATGTCCGCTTATAAAAGGCGATAATAAAGTTGGTTGTTTAGATGATGATAACTTAGAAATTTTAGTGCCTGAAAAAGCAGAAATAGTAAAAGAAATTCCTTCTGTTAAAAAAGTGGAAAAATCTGTTATTAAAATCATTGATTCAGATAATGAC
>JAMONB010000225.1 GCA_027066745.1 Flavobacteriaceae bacterium | reverse complement strand
AGGTTTGGCTGTAACTATTGGTTTTCTATGGCTCTACTATAGAATAATTTACGGAATCTTACTTCGAAAATTAAATAAGAACTATAAAGAATTAGAAGAATTAGAATAAGAAGAAAAAATGTATATTGCGTTCAAACCTGTTTGATTGCAATATTTCTATGAAAAAACACTTTTATTTTATCCTATTCTTTTGTTCTATCTTTATCTATGCACAAGAGATTAATACTTATAATAAAAAAATTGATTCTATTTATCAAAACTTATCTAGTACAAAATTAAATGAGAATGACCAAATTTTAGGTTTAATAGGACAGCTGAATTACCCCAAAAAGTCAAAAATAATAATTACTAAACTATTAAAATTATCATTAACTAACAATAAGCCAAAACAAATCACAGATGCATATTATGCCCTAAGTAATTATTATTTTTTCAATTCAAAATTAGATTCATCATTAATTGCATTAGAAAGAACAGAATTTTACTTAAGTAAAAACTCAATACCTTTATTAGAAGCATCCGTAAAAATGACAAAAGGTGGTGTGTATCAAAGAAAAGGAAATATTGTAAAAGCCAATCATAATTTCTTAGAATCGTTAAACATTTTAAATAAAATTGATACACTTACACTGTCTGAAAAAGATAAAATAAAACGAAAAGGAAAAAAACTAGTATTATTTAATAGTATTGCTATTTTTAATAAGAATACTGAAAATTACGATAAAGCTAAATTGTATTATAACAAAGCCTATAAAATGGCTTTAGAACTTGGTAATAAAAGACTTGCAGGCATACTACTCTCAAATCAAGGTGATTTATTAATAAAAATTGAGCAGTATGAAGAGGCTTTAAATATTTTAGAAAAAAGTAAAAAAATAAAAAATGAAATAAATGCACCACTTAAATCAAAAGGGCTTACTAATCTTAACATTGCTTTAGCGTACAGCGCATTAAATAATTATAACGAGGCCTTAACTATTTACAACAGTATAATTCCATTATTTAGAAACCAAAATAACACTAATAATTTAATGTACTCTTTGGTTGGTCGTGGTCAACTATACAACAACAAAAAAGAATATATAAAAGCAATTATAGATTGTGAAAAATCTTTTGATCTTGCGATAAAAACTGGTGATTTAGAATACCAAAATTCATCTGCAAAATGCTTGTCTGATGCTTACAAGGCCTTAAATAATTTTGAGAAAGCATACTTTTATCAAACAAAATATTTTAAGTTTAAGGACTCTATTTTCAATTCAACTAATATCAAAAAAACAACACAAATGCAAATGCAATATGATTTTGATAGACAAAATGAGTTAAAAGAACTTGAAATTAAAAACAAAACGAAACAAAAAAATTTAATCATAAAAAGTTTATTCTTTGGCTTGATAGGTTTAATTTTAATGTTGGGTTTACTCTACACACTTTACCACAACAGAAAAAAGAATAATCAAATTTTAGCATTAAAAAACACCCAAATTAAGAAAGCACTTGATGATAACGAACTATTATTAAAAGAAACACATCACCGTGTAAAAAACTCATTACAAATGATTTCAAGTTTACTCTACTTACAATCAGAAAACATTGAAGATGAAAAAGCTGCTGCATCAGTAAAGGATGGGCAAATAAGAGTTAAATCTGTGGGTTTAATTCATCAGAAATTATATCAAAAAGATAATCACCTAACTGGTATTGAAGTTTCAGATTATATCAATGATTTAGCCGAAAGTATTTTTCAATCACATAACATTAGTATTAATGATATTAGTTTACATATCGATGTTGATAAAATAATATTAGATATTGATACCATAACCCCTTTAGGAATTATTATTAACGAACTAATTGTAAATATCTTAAAACACGCTTTTACAGAAGAAAAAAGTAACGCTTTAATTACCATTTCATTACATAAAGAAAATAATACTTTACTTTTAAAAGTTACTGATAATGGCAAAGGATTTAACCTTAAGAAGAAAAAAGAAAAGTCTTTTGGTTTAAAATTAATTAACTCCTTATCAAGAAAACTAAAAGCTGATTTAACCATCACAAATAAAAATGGCACTTCTGTTAAACTTGTAATCAAACGCTTTATTATAAAATAATGAACAAAAAAATTTATATTGTAGAAGATGAACCTTTAATAGCCGATACAATTGTACTAGCATTATCAAAAGAAGGATATGATGTGTGTGGTATAACGGATAATGCTAAAGAAGCTTTGTATGATATAGATGATTTAAAACCCGATTTAATTTTGCTTGATATTAATATTAGCGGTGGCATTGACGGTATAGAGCTAGCAAAAAAAATAAATACTAAATTTCATATTCCTTTTATTTACTTAACCTCATTAACTGATAAAAAAACAATTAATTCTGTAAAAGAAACCAATCCATCTGGGTTTCTATGTAAACCTTTTAACGAGGCAGGTTTACGTTCAAATATAGAAATTGCCTTATATAAATACAAGCAAAAAAAAGAAGATAAAAAATTAATTGAAAACTCTTTTTTTATTAAAAATAGAGGGGAATTGATTAAAGTAAAAAAAGAAGATATCAATTATATAGAGGCTTATGACAACTATTCCAAACTTATTTGTTCTAAAAACAAGTTTCTATTAAGTTTCACTCTAAAGAAAATTGAAGAAAAATTAGGTGATAAAAATTTTATTCGTATCCACCGTTCCTACATAATTAATATTCATAAAATTGACTCTCTTTATGATGGTTATATTTTTATTGATAATAAGAAACTACCCATTGGAAAATCCTTTAAAGAGCAATTAATGAACTCTATTTCATTGCTTTGATAATTTAATTTAGATTACTCCTACTTATTTACTACCAATATAAGTATCTACACCCCTCTAAAAAAGAAAAATGTAGTACTTTTTTAATACACAAGCACCCTTTACTATAAAAAAATAGTAGTTCACTCAAAAAATAAATGTATTCACCAAATAAATAATTTCTAAACTATTGATACATATATTTTTACAGTATTGTAATCTGTAAATTTATGTCAATTAAAATTATTTCAACTTCAAATAACATAACCATAACAACAATAAATAATACTTTTTATTTGGTTGAAATAAGTACTTATTTAGGTTCAATAGTTTATAAAGATCATATTAAACCAAAAAATAATAAAATTACAATTAGGGGTTTAAACTCTGGGAAATATATTATTCATATTTCTAATAAAGAAAAATCAACCAAGCAACACTTTAACATTTAAGAATACTTCATTATAAATGACTAAAAATTAAATATTAGTATGAAAAAAATTATAACATTATTAATCTGTATTATTTTACTAAATCAAAACTTCTATAGCCAAAATACTTCTAAAAACTTTGCAAATAAAGGTAGAGAATGGTACATAAGTAAATCTAAAGGATCTGGACAGTTAGGAACAAAAGAACGCCCTGCAAAGGATTTAGGTAATATTATTCATCACCTAAAACCAAATGATATAATTTATATTACTGGAGGTATTTATAGAAGTAAAGGCAAAAGAGGTTCTGATGAAATTAATGTACCCGTTAAAATTTATGGAGGGTATGACGAAACTTATACAACAAGAGACCCTTGGGACACACACAAAACTATTTTTACAGGAGTTAATGAGTATATGAAATTAACTTCACCAAGATTGTATATTAGAACAGATCAACAACGTGAAAGCAATGGGCAAAAATCACAAGGTTCCGTAATTATTGTTGATGGAATTATTTTTGACAATGGGCCTAGAAATAGATACCATAAAGATAAAAGCTTAGCAATAAGACGACAAGCAAGTCCAAAATCTGGGCAAAACCCTTCTCCAGAATCTGGTGGAATTGTTATTGTAGGTAGTAAATACACCAATATTGCCATTCAAAATTGTGTTGTTATGAATACTGCTCCAACTGAAGGTGCGATTTCAATTAGAGTTTTCCAAGGTGGAAAAGGTATTATTCAAAATAACTTTTGTATAAATAATACAGGGTACGGAATACAAGTACGCACAGGGTATGTAGGAAGTGACGAAAATAAAATTCCAAAATTTTCAATCAAATACAATACTGTTTTATTTACTTGGAAACATGATGCTGTTGCCTCTTATGGTGGTGACGGGTTAACTTTAGATAGAAATTTAGTTGCTGTTGTTGAAAATAATGTGTTTGGATTTGGGCATATGGGTGGTGTTTACAGTAAAGGAGCTAATTTAACTTTAAATAATAACCTATTTACAGGAAACTCAAAATACGATTACAAAGAAATTAACAATAAAATGCGCGTAGCAGATATTTTAGATGAATCGGAAGCATTAAATCCAAATAGTGATGGAAACGAATCACTATTAATAAAAATCTCTGTTGCTGAACGTTGGGCAAATATTTACGCAAACAGAGTTGAATTAAGTCGTGCTGATGTTGATGCTGCAGTTAGTGTAAGCAACTCAGGAGCAAATCAATTAAGAAGTATGTTAGGGCTTAATTTACAAGGTAGCACTGTGAAAATGAATGCTGAAATATTTCTTCCTTTATTAACTATTGAAGAAGGTTTACCTGCAGGTTTAATGCCTTGGAATGGTAAAGGTTCTTCAATTCCAAGAAGTAAATAAAGTAGCAAATAATATTGTAATTAACTTATAAAAATAAAATCATGAAAAACTTTATTAAAAACACCTTCTTTTTAACTTTATTTATTACACTGTATAACTGTAGCAGTAGTAACGATGAGCCTATTCCTATTATTGCTAATCCAAACCTAACAACCATAAATCCAACAAGTGGGCCTAAAGAAACTTTAGTAAGCATTAATGGAGAAAATTTTGGTATAAATGTAAATGCAATACAAGTATTTTTTAATGATACAGATGCTACAATACAAACCGTTACAGAAACAAAAATAACTGCAATAGTACCTTCAAAAGCTTTTACAGGCTTAGTAAAGGTTATTGTAAATGGTACAGAATTAACAGGTCCAGAGTTTACCTATATAATTACGGATATACTAGTAAATTCCTTAGCAGGAAATGATACCGCCGGTGATGCAGATGGTTCAGGTACTTCAGCGAGTTTTAAAGTACCAAAAGGTGTTGCAATAGATAATCAAGGTAACATATATGTTGCAGATGCTTTTAACCATAGAATACGAAAAATTACGCCAAATGGTGTTGTAACAACTTTGGCAGGTAGTACTGCTGGTAATACAGATGGTACAGGAACTACAGCACAATTTAATAGACCACTAGGACTAACAGTAGATAGCCAAGGAAATGTTTATGTAGCCGATACCAATAATCAAATAATACGAAAAATTACGCCAAGTGGTGTTGTAACTACTTTAGCAGGAAGCACTGCAGGATTTAGTGATGGTACAGGTAGTGCAGCACAATTTTATACTCCAATAGGTTTAGCAATAGATAGTCAAGGTACTATTTATGTAGCAGATAGTGACAATCATAAAATACGAAAAATTACACCAAATGGTGAGGTAAGTACTTTTGCAGGAAGTAGTATTGGTTATGCTGATGGTACAGGTACTGCTGCACAGTTTAATTCTCCAACAGGTATAACCATTGACAAGCAAGACAATATTTATGTAGCAGATGAACTAAATCATAAAATCCGAAAAATAACTTCAAGTGGTGTTGTTACTACTTTAGCCGGAAGTACAGAAGGTTATGCCGATGGTACAAGTACTACTGCACAATTTAGTAGACCTGCAAGATTAACAATAGACCCCCAAGGAAATGTTTACGTAGCAGACCCTTTTAATCATAGAATACGAAAAATTACTTCAAATGGTGAGGTAAGTACTTTTGCAGGAAGCACACAAGGTTATGCAGAAGGAATAAGTACTGAAGCACAATTTAACTATCCTGGAGGTCTTACAATAGATAGCGAAAATAACATTTATGTTGCAGATGCTTTTAACCATAGAATACGAAAAATAGCGCAAGAGTAAAAGATGATTATTTGAGTTAATTACTAAAAGCTAGAAGGCAAGACTTATAATCTTTGAAAAACTACAATCTAAGAAATTAAAACAATGAAAACACTATTAAAATACACCTTAATTTTATTTTTAGGCATCCTATTGTATAGTTGTGGCGGTGATGACACACTTACTGCCAATCCAATGATAACAGCCATAAATCCAACTAGCGGAACAAAAACAACCATTGTTACCATTAGTGGAAAAGATTTTGGCATAGATGCAAATACTATACAAGTATTTTTTAACAATGTAGAAGCCACATTACAAACTGTTACAAATACCTTAATTAAAGTTGAAGTACCTGTGGGAGCTGGTACAGGTTTGGTAAAAGTAATTGTAAATGGTACAGAGTTAGTAGGGCAAGAATTCACCTATGTACTCACTACAGAAGTAAGTACCTTTGCAGGAAACGAGTCTGGCTATACTGATGGAGAAAGTACTGAATCAAAATTTGCACTTCCAACAGATGTAATAATAGATAGTCAAGACAATATCTATGTAGCAGATAGGAGCAACCATAGAATACGAAAAATTACGCCAAGTGGTGTAGTAACAACTTTTGCCGGAAGTAGTAGAGGTTTTGCAGACGGAGCAGGTACTAACGCTCAATTTTATTATCCAACTGGAATAGCTATTGACAATCAAGGAAATATTTATGTAATAGATAAACAAAATACTAAAGTGCGAAAAATAACCCCAAATGGTGTAGTAAGCACCTTGGCAGGAAGCAGCTATGGTTATGCAGACGGAACAGGCACTAATGCTCAATTCTCTAATCCAACAGGAATAGCAATAGATAATGAAAATAATATTTATGTAGCCGACCAAAACAATCATAGAATCCGAAAAATAACTTTAAATGGAGTAGTTACAACTTTTGCAGGAAGTACTGGTGGGTTTGCAGATGGAATGGGTATTAACGCACAATTTAATAGACCAACTGGATTAACAATAGACCCCCAAGGTAACATTTACATTACAGATAAAAATAATCATAGAATAAGAAGAATTACATCAAATGGTGTGGTAACCACTTTAGCAGGAAACGGTACTATTGGTACTGTAGATGGTACAGGTGCTATTGCTCAATTTAATAACCCTATAGGGTTAACAATAGACTACCAAAACAATATCTATATAGCAGATAGTGAAAATAATAGGATTCGTAAAATTACACCAGATGGTGTAGTAACCACTTTAGCAGGAAACACTCAAGGATTTTTAGATGGAGATGCTTCTACTGCACAATTTGAGTACCCAACAGGGTTAGCAATAGATAGCCAAGGCAATATTTATGTAGCTGATAGAAATAACCATAAAATAAGAAAAATTACTCAAGACTAAATACATAAGTTTAAAATCAATTTTTTTCCTTTTTTGAAAATTTAATTTGGTTATAAGTACTAGTTAGTTTCTATTCTAAAAAAATAATTAATACTATAAAAAATGAGGATACCGAAAATCATAAAAAGAGTAGGTACAAAAAATAAATCTAATAAAATGAAAAAAATAGGATTACTACTAATTATGCTAATTCATATAGCTCAAAGTTATAGCCAAAGCGTAGAATTGTCTTATAATCTTGAAATAAAAAATAAGATTGTAAAAAAGGTTAATAGCAATAAAGAAATACTAGCAAAACTAAAAATATATCCAAAAGAAACTCAATCCATATTTATTGAAAAACTGGCTACTTTTTATTCATTAGATAATAAAGATAAAAATATAGTTAAAGATATTTGTTTTAGTTGTATGATTTCACAAAAAATAATTACTAAAAATGAAGCCGAAATTTTAAACACAATGCTAAATAGTAAAATGTTAGAAGTTAATTTTTTAATGGATATTATAAAAAAAGATAACTATTCTAACGCTGGAGCAAAAACACTACTAACAACTGTAGCAACTATATTTATAAACGGTGCAAATAAAGGAACTGTTACAGGAGGAGCTACTTCTAGAGGTAAATTAGGAAAAGCAATTGGTGCAATATTAGGCGGTGGTATTGGTTTTTGGGCTGGTGCTGGTGCTGGTGTTGGACCTGGAGCTTTTATTGGAGCCGCAATTGGAGATGCCGCAGAAGATTGGTATAACGGAGATCTTGGTAAAGATACAGCAAGTGTTATTGCAAATCCTGATGGATCTGACTGTTCGGGTAAAAAATTCCCTTTTAACTAAAACACAAAAAAGCTGTTTAAAAAATATTGAAATATAGTATAAACCTACCTAGAGAGAAGGTAGGTTTAACTTTAATATCTAAAATTACTCTACTTTTTAAATTTAACATTAACTATTTTAATAATAGATTCCGCAGATTAAATAAATATTAAAAATGAATTAACGCTACAAATAAAAAATATTATGATAAAAAGATTACTACATATCCTTCTTATAATTCCTGGTTTGTTATTAAGTCAAACACAAATAGGAACCGACATAATTGGAGAAGCGTTAAATGACCAATCTGGAATAAGTATTTCTTTATCAAATGATGGAAGTATTATTGCTATAGGAGCAAATCAGAATGATGGTATAGCAATTAGTGCAGGTCATGTAAGAATTTTTCAAAATATTTCAGGTACTTGGACACAAATTGGAACTGATATTGATGGAGTTGCTTTGGCTGATAATGCAGGCTATAGTGTTTCATTATCTGGTAATGGAAATATTGTTGCAATAGGAACTATTGGAGATGATAGTGCAGGATTAAATGCAGGACAAGTACGAATTTATCAGAATATCTCTGGTACTTGGACACAAATAGGAGCTGGCATTAATGGAGAAGCTGCAGATGATAGATTTGGCTTTAAAGTTTCATTATCTGATAATGGAAGTGTTGTTGCAATAGGTGCACAATTTAATAATGGAAATGGGTCTAATGCAGGTCATGTGCGAATTTATCAAAATATTTCTGGTACTTGGACACAGATAGGAACTGATATTGATGGAGACGCAGTAAATGATCAATTTGGGGCAAGTATTTCTTTATCTATTGATGGGAAAATAATTGCAATAGGAGCTATTGGAAATGATAGCAATGGATTTGCTTCAGGTCATGTGAAAATTTTTCAAAATATTTTAGGAACTTGGACTCAGATAGGAACAAATATAAAAGGAGAAGCAGCAGGTGATCAATCTGGTGTAAGTGTTTCTTTATCAGGTAATGGAAACATTGTTGCAATTGGAGCATATTTAAATGATGGCTCAGGTTCTAATGCAGGTCATGTACGTATTTATAAAAATATTTTAGGAACTTGGACACA
This sequence comes from Flavobacteriaceae bacterium, assembly GCA_027066745.1. Lineage (GTDB taxonomy): Bacteria > Bacteroidota > Bacteroidia > Flavobacteriales > Flavobacteriaceae > Aureibaculum. The sequence continues at coordinate 1,178 of JAMONB010000225.1, read as the reverse complement.
GATAGGAACTGATATTGACGGAGAAGCAGTAGATGATAATTCAGGGCGTAATGTTTCATTATCAAGCGATGGAAGTGTTATTGCTATAGGCGCCCCTTTAAATGATGGTTCGGGCTCTAATGCTGGACATGTGCGAATTTATCAAAATATTTCAGGTACTTGGACACAAATAGGGGTTGATATAGATGGTACAGGAGTTGATTATGAATCTGGAAAAACAGTTTCTTTATCAAGTGATGGAAATATTGTTGCCATTGGGGCATTTGGAAGTAGTGGGTTTTATACAGGTCAAGTACGTATTTTTAATATAACTAGTGTTTTATCAAATAATGAGTTTGTTTTAGAAAACTTTTCAATTTATCCCAATCCCGTTTCAACTACTTTAACAATTCAATTACAAAATAATTTAGAATTAAATACAGTGACTATTTACGATAGTTTAAGCAAAACAATAAAAGAAACAAACAGCAAAGTTCTGCATATGAACACCTTAGCCAAGGGGATTTATTATATTAAAGTCACTACAAATAAAGGAACAGCAACAAAAATGATTATTAAAAAATAAGATATAGCTAGCTATATCCTATTATCACCATCTAATAAATCTCCTATTCCTCCCAAAATACTACCTTCTCCTCTTGTTTTATTACCTGTTTGTGGTGCCAAGGCTAAAACTCTAGCAGCTAACCTGCTAAATGGTAAAGATTGCACATAAACAGTTCCAGGTCCTTTTAAAGTAGCAAAAAACAGGCCTTCACCTCCAAATACGGTATTTTTAATACCTCCTACAAACTCAACATCATAATCTATATCTTTTGTAAAACCAACTACACACCCAGTATCAACTTTTAAAACTTCACCTGCTTGCAATATTTTTTTAGACATATTTCCTCCTGCATGAACAAAAGCCATCCCATCTCCTTCTAATTTCTCCATAATAAAGCCCTCTCCTCCAAATAACCCTCTTCCTAATCGCTTAGAAAATTCAATACCTACACTAACTCCTTTAGCTGCACATAAAAACGCATCTTTCTGACAAATAAACTTTCCATCAACCTCACTTAAATCAATAGGTATAATTTTACCGGGATATGGAGCTGCAAATGAGACTTTCTTTTTAGCATTACCAACATTTGAAAAAAGTGTCATAAACAATCCTTCACCTGTTAATAATCTCT
>JAMONB010000224.1 GCA_027066745.1 Flavobacteriaceae bacterium | reverse complement strand
CTAACAACGCGCATAAAAAATTGCTAAATCAAGGAAAACAGAATGTTTCTAACAAATAAAATAACTAAATTTAACAAGTGAAAAGTTGCGATTGATAAATCGTACTTTTCATGCTCTAAACCGTTAACTGGCATAAAAAAACAGAGAAAATCTAACGCAAACAGGGCGGAATAAATCGCTCCCGAAAAAAACTGAAATTTAATCCGGAATGCCGACCCTCGCTAACCTTAATCGGAATTAATTGCTTGTGAAAAAGATTTATTTTTGAAAATTGGTTTTTTAATTGCGACTCCTCTCCTATTTTGCGAAATTCAGTCATCGGATTTGCACGCTTTTGAACAAAACCTAATCTGAAATCTTAAAATTAAACCAATTTGTATGCTACGAGCTGAAAAAGAACCAAGCAGAAACAAGATAAATAACGCCAGTTAACAAGGTATATAATTCATTACGGCTGAAATTCCTATCGGAATTTCACACTTATTTGCTATATTTGGTTTCTAAACGGAAAAATCCTATCGGATTTGTCCGTAACGAAATTATATACCGGACGTTAGGCATAATTTGACGAAATGCGACCAAAATACAGTAAAGATATAGTAGCTTATCAAGCAAAATCAATTCATAGCTTATTTTTAATTAATGAACTATTACATAACTCATTGAGAACAATAAAAAACGTTTATATATTTAAAAATTTCAAAGAATATTGTAAACAATTAAAATCAGACAAAAAAGAAGATAAACTTAAAATTTATTGGGAAACATCATATGGAGAAAAGTTGATAGATTATATTAAAATATCGGTTGCATTTGAAACTTTTAATAAAGCCCAATTATTAAAAAAAGGAATAATTGTACATAAAGTGAATCCAAAATTTAACAAAAAAATCAGTAAACTACAAAATAGCGGAATCCCAATAAAAATGTCAGATTTTTTTAAAAACAAACTTGAATCAGTAAATTTATTTGACCGCAACAATGAGTTTTACGGAGCTTTTTATGAGAACTGTTCGACAATAAATTATGCACATACTCTAAATGAAAATTATCAGAAATATCTAAATCTTGATAGTCAATTATTATTTGAACTAAAAAAAATTAACCAACAAAGAAATAGATTGCACTTTTTTACAGATTTTACAAGTGCATTTTTAGTGTCAAGGCATATAGAAAAATGGAAATACATTAAAGAAACATCTCTTGATTTAATTGAAAATGAGTATAATATCTCAAATTTGGAATTAAAAAACTATGCCTAACAATGGCTAAAAAAATTGCTAAATTATGTTGATTACAGAAAAACGATTAACTTTACTAACTAACGATAAACATCGGAAAAGTATAAAATCGCAAAATCCAAACGTCCCATTTTTATAACTGTTTGAAAAACCACATGTCCTATTTTTATAAACATACTAAAAAGGTTTTAAAATAGCTTTAAAAGCCTTTTAAACACACTATGTTGTAGTCTGATTCCACTTAAATAACATCATATCCGTATAACTAGAAGTTTGATTCATTGTTGTAAAATGTGTTTTAATTTTAGCTTTATCAAATGGATTAACAGCTCCTGTGTTATCACCAATCCATTTGCATAACTCAATAATGCTACTCTTATTTGAAGTGAAATAAAAGTAATTTTGATTATGCAACACTTTAAGCACATCTAAATAATCTTTTAACTTCCAATAATTATCACTAGCATAAGTAGAACAGTCGGTGCTTAAGTATGGTGGATCTATTAAATACACTACACTATCGTAATTTTTATATTGTTCAAATAACATCTTATAATCTAAACTAACCACTTCTAATCCTTTTAAGTAATCTTCAGCCAAAGGAATAGGTGATTTTCGTATGCGATTATATAATGTTTCTTTTTTTAACTGCTCAAGTGATAAAACATATTTCATACTAAAAAGTAAAGATGATGATAATGTAATGTAATCTACAAAGCCTGTCTCTTTAGCTATGCGCTTAATTATCTTTTCTTTAGTAGATATATCAATTTTAGTTTTCTGTTGAATATGAGCCACCAAAGGGCGTAAATCATTTAATATTGCGTTTGTCTTAGTAATTGAGTTTAAGCGTTCTCTATAATTATCATAATCGTTATAAATTACTTTTGATGTTGGATGTACATCTTTAGCAACACGACTTAATAAACCGCTTCCACCAAACAAATCAATATAAATTTTTGGGGCTTCTTTTTTAACTAATTCTTGTTTAAATACTTTTATGAAATTCCGTTTTTGACCTACAAACGGTAAAGGCGCAGTACTGTAATTTTTCATTGTTTTTATTATTTTTAATTTAATCTATTCTATATTTGCACTTCTGACACCCTAAAACAATAAAAGCCAACGACAACTAGAAGACTTTGTCCTCCAGTAGCCGTTGGCTCGGTTGTTTAAAAAGGTGTCAGAAGCTTTTTTTAACGCTGGAGGGCTTTTTTAAAACCTGCCTTCCAAAGGTTTTAATTAATCTATCTTTCCTATACTCTCACCAATAAAGTGAACTGTAATTGGCAATATCCCAATCCATTCTGCAAAAAATAATGTGTACCAATTTGCTATAAAATGACCAAGTAAACCTATTGTTATAAATAAGCCTGCTGCAACTTTATAAATGCGTTGTTTGGAAGAGCTGAAGTAAATCATTACAAATATACTACCTATAAAAAATAAGCCAGCAAATACATTGTGAAGCGTTGGAAACTCTAAATGGGGTGTAAATATTACACCAGTTAAAGAAACACCTAAAACAATGTTATACCAGTGCTTATTCCAAATTGAGCCATTTACAACAAACATTATAGAGGCAACTCCTAATAAATATGTAAAATGTTGCATTGCAGTTGAGTATTGGTAGTTACTAATACTTGGCCTTAGCTCACCACTTACTAAAATTAATACTGCTGGAGTACCCAATAATAATGCACTTAAAATAAGCTCAAGCTTCATTAATCTTTTTGTAAGGCGTTGTAGTTTGTTACTCATTATTTATATTTTAATATTAGATTCATAGTTTCTAGTATTTCTGAAATCGGTGTAGTTGTTTTAATGCTTTTCATTAATTCTAATACTTCAATAGCTTTATAGTTTTTATTTGTTTCTAAAAAGAATAACACCTTGCTCCTGGATCGTTCTATCATACTCATAAATAAATCAAATGCACCTCTTCCAGCTTCGTATTTTGATATTATTAGTAATTTATAGTCATCCCAACTGTATCCAAATTCTACCGCTTCATCTTTTAGTAAATCATTAACATCTAACAATTCTCCTTTAGCCATTTTATATTTTCGCTCATAAATTCGCTCTTGAGTTTCAATGTAAGCTCTTGATCCATCTTTATTTATTGCGATTTTTTTTGCTCCAACCTCTAATGTTGCAATAATATCTTTTAATGATTCTATTATTTCAAATGCTTCATTTTGAAGTTTAGCTTGATACTCTTCATCTGACAAATCTATTATAGGAACTGTTACTGTTTTTTTTATATTATCTATACAACTTAAATTTACTTTTCCATATTTTTGATTTGGTCTTATGTCTTTTTTTATTAAATTAAAATTAGGCAGATCCTTCCATATTTCAGGAATAATTTTTAGTATTTGAAGTCTATTTTTTAATAAAATTACTTTCATATCTTATATCCAATTAAATCGTTGTGTTGTTAAATAATCTTTTACCCATACAGTTGGTAAATATGGTGAAACTTCATTATTTGCATCTATCGGGTTGTCTACTGTTACGTCTACGATATTCGTATCAGTCCCGTAAATTCTTTGAAACTTTGTTATTTGTGAATTAAGTCCATTATCTATATAAATATTAGTCATAAGAGCAGAATAATAATTCATATTGAAGGATGTTAAATTTACAAGTAATCTCAAATCAATTGTAACGTTAACAGTATTTATTAATTCAATTGTTTGAACGCTTGGTATTACAGATAAATCAACTACGCTATATAGTCTTGCATGAAAATCAATTATATTGACTAACGTATTTAGACCGATTAAAGTAGTTGCATTAATGTATAAAGACGTAATTAATGATAGATCTCTTACTGTTAAATCATAATCCTCATTTTGTCCCCATAAATATAGTACTCTTAAATCGGGTAAATAAGTTGTGTTTATATTAGGGTCTAAAGGGGAATGATCTGCGCTTAACCATAATGTCTGTAATTTACGATGGTTTGAAACATTTATTGGATGATACTGACTAAAACGAAGATATGTAATGTCAGGATTATTGCTTATGTCTAATGGAGTAATAAACGTTGTTGTAAATCTTAGATTTAAGAAAGTTAATTTTGTTGATGAACTAAAATCTAAACCAGTCCACGTACCTCCATAAAATGTTAATGATGTTAACAAATCCCAACTTGACGATATACAAGTACAGACTGCATTTGATAAAAATAAGTTATTAATATTTGGTATAAGAGAAAAATCTATATAAGTTGGTTTTAATAAACTTGGATTATCATAAAATCTATCAACAGTACTATTAATTCCTAAATCATCTATATATACAGATACATCACCACTTGTAGCAGATAAATCATATCCAAAAAATTGACCTGTATAAAAACCACTATCAATAATACTACCATCATTATTATCAATTATTTGATAATTAAATCCGACTGAATCCCATAAAATAACCCCCCAATTTACATCTGTTGAATTAACTGTTAAAAATAATTTCATAACAGCAGGAGGTTCTTCAGAACTTCCACTTCCTGAAGATATTAATACATAATCAGTCATATCTCCATTTGTAGTGCCTAAATATTCGTAGTATCCATAACCTGAAGTTAGTTTATAGTCACCACTTGCATCGTCAACATAATGTATTTCTCGATTGGTTTGGTTTGGTTGATCTGTAATCAAAGCTGCAATATCAAGATGCCTGTTTGCTACACCACCTACAACTCCAATTAAACTACTCATGTCAATTGTGAAAGTAGTTGAATCATCTCTTGTGAAAGTTACAATTCCTGTTGACTCATCCAATACTCCACTGACTAATCTCGCTAAATTTGTGTCGTCTAAATAAATACTTAAATCCATACTGTTAACTTCTACAGCGTTTTTATACAACTTTAATTGATTAGCAACAATGTCAATAGTATAAACAGGATTTGCTTCAAACGGAGTCTTTGTGAATAATCCGTTTGCATCTACTGAAACAACATGAGGAGGGGTAACAACCTCCGTTAATAATTCTACTAATATTTTTTTAAATATACTTATCATATTGCTGGCGTTAAATCAATTGTTTCTATTCTATCCCAGTTGTCAGATTTTTCTTTTATACCGCCCAAAAACAACCATTTTTTTACATACGTATATCTATCCCAATAATTATCAATTATAAAATCTCCTGTTTCTAAAACTTCTAAATTGGTAGTATTATCATAGCCTTTTACATATCTAAATTTTTTACCATTTATAAGCACGGTATTTGGCTCATTAACTATGGTAGTTTCATTAGTTACTTCATTATTAATTATTGTTTTATTGTTTATTTCTTGGACTATTTTAGTGTACACTGCTGCAATAGCCTTTGCACTTGCTGCTGCTTGTTTTGCAGTTAATTGGCGTTGTATGTATGGTATTTCATCGGCTATAATTGCTTCTTTTTTATTTGGATTTACCAGTGGGTAACTTAATTGAGCAATTCTAATAGCTCTATCAATTCCCATTTGGTTGTCTTTTATACCTACCAAATCACCAATAGAAATTACTTCAGTTAATGTTTTTATAAACTTCTGATCCATTTTAACAACATACATTGTTTTAGGAATTGAATTTTCATCTAAAAACACTTGTGTAGCTGCTTTTAACTCGGCTTCAGCTGCAATAACATAGCTTGGTGGCATTTCAATGTCTATCAAAGTATAAGAGTCACCTATTTTAGGTAAACTATTTTCATTAGGTAAATTAAATCCGTTTGCTTCACTGTACGGATTAATATAGATACGTTTATTTGCAGAATCAAATTTCCAAATCTCAAATTGATAACCACTTAAATCGCCACTTTTAAATACTATTTTTGCTGTTAAACCCTCAATTAAATAATCATTGATATTAAAATCAATAGTAGCATCTGTAATATAGCTTTCAGTTACATTATAAGCTTCAGCAATAAATTGAATAGAAGTATCTGTTAATGTTCCTGTGCGCTGTGGATAAATATCTTCATTAATATAATATCCTTCTTTTACACCATAAGCTCCAACTTCTTTTTCTAAAAACTCTTCTTCAAAAATCAATCTTTTTGCATTATCTCTATAGGTGTACGGTATATTTTTTTCAGAGCCAAATCCATACACACGAGTATATAATTCGCTATTAGCAATTAATCTTCGTTCAATACTATAAAGGCCTTTTGTTTTTCCGTATTCAAATGTCACAGACTTAAGTGTTCCAACAGCGGCTTGTAAATGAATTGTTTTATTTGCTACTATAAACTCAAATTTAAATTCGTTAGCTATTTTATATAAAGCTGTATAACAATTCTCATTTGCAAAGTCAATTTTTTTAGAGTCTGTTACATCTACAGTTCCTACTTGCCAACCTATTTTAATTTCATTTATACTGGCTATTAACATAGTTAATAACTCTTCAGCTGTTCCTACATACGAAAACTCAGTTAGGCCATCAGAACTAATTAATAACTTATCTTTAATAGTATCTAATTCGCTCTCAAAAAGCACCGTATAATTAAATGTATTATCATTTACTTTTACAATGGTAGGAAGCTTACGTATTGTATAATTTAATCCTTCAACTACTATATAACAACCTATACGAAGTGGGAGAATCTCTTTGGTTGTAAATTCAGAAATAACCCTATCTTCATTCATTAACTTTTTAGTTAACACGGTTTTTTCATCTATTTCAACAGATGCTACAACTATTGCTTTATATAAAATATTTAAAATCATACAATAGTTAATTTAATTTGAAATTTAGCATATACATTCCCTACTATTCTCACACTATCAACTTTAAAACCATCTTTTGAAAAACAAGTTATAATACCATTATCTAATTCTAAAGCTCTTGTGCCTGATGCATTAAATAACGTTCTTAAATTGGTTGTTTTGGCAATAAAATCAGTTATATCATCTGCAATAATAAACCCTCTTAAATCCAACTCATTTGCTTTACGCTTTGTAATCTGATACCCTTCAGTTCCATACACAGTAAATAATTGTTGTTTAGGCTCAGGCAAATGTGCTTGGCCTTGGTGTGTACTTATGTACAATCCGTAATTTTCTAACGCTATGTTATCTATTGTGTACATATTATGAGTTATCTATCCAAGTAGTAGCTCCTCCTCCTTGAGATGCGCCTGGTATTTGTAATTTTAAAGTGTTTCCTTCTAAACTTGCTACAGTTTTCCAACCATCGAGTGTTGATGGTCTTTGATTCATTAAATCCCAATCCTCAAATGAAGTAGCATTAATTATCGTTACAAAATCATTTATAATACTTTGTGGCGTATCAGTAGCTACAGTTGTATGCGAAAATTGTAAACCAAACAACATTAAATGATAATTTTGCCCTATTGTTATTTTCTCGCCAACCTCAAACCACTGATAAATTCCAGCTGGAGCCCAAAGCCAAAACCATAATTCTTCTTTTACTAAGAAAAAAGCAGGCAACTCTGTACAATATCCATTATCATTAGCATACGCTTGTGTTAAAGTTGCATCTAATTCAGCTTGTGCCATTGTATCTACAGCAAGCTGACTAACAGTTGAACTATATTTAAAAGCTGGTACTTCGTATGTAACAATAGACCCTTCAAATCCAACGGCACAATTATCCTTTTTAAGTTCACCTACTAATTTAACATTGTAATATATAGGTGGTTGCAAAATACAAGTGCCTTGCGTATTTGCGTACACTTGTTTATTTTCTTTTACCCAATCTATTGCTAACTGATCTGCAGCTGCTTGACTATATGTTGAAGTGAATTTACCAGCTACAGCTGTTAATTGTACCGAACTTCCATCATAACCAGCAGCACAATCATTTTTAAATGTACTTTCTGAATATTCAGCTGAATAATAAATGGTACTTTCAAATAAAATTGGACAGGTTGCGCCAACAACTGGCTCTCTTAATTCTAGTATAAAAGTTGCTCCTTCACTGTATAATTTTGGGGTAAGTTTTTTAATCCAAACACACGCTGTTCCATAAGGAGTTTCAAAACGAACAACATCTGTAAATGAAGTAATGGCCGTTTTAAAAATAGTGAGCTTATTTTCAACTTCTGTTTTAGTACCTAAAATTATTCCAGCAAACAAAATTGTCCTCCCTGCAAAAAATAACTCATCAGCATCAACATAAGGCTCAACACTTTGAGAGTCATCCCAATCTTTATACGTATCGCCAATACGTTTAGGTAAATCAAACATACCTTTTATAGCAATTCCTTCACCTGAAACTCGCCCTGGTATAATTCCAAAATCATCTAACGCTATGTTATTAATTTTATACATTTATCCGTTATAGTCTAAATAATAATGTTCTTGTGTGTATTTAGCAATACTTTTAAGCTCTACAACTGCTAGTTCTAACTGACCAACTGTATTGGCTGTATTTTTTTCAATTTTAGTGTTAATTGCTATTAAATTGAGTATAGAGCTGTGATGTAACTTCTCTTTTTCATAATAAGCTTCCGTAATTTCAAACATTCGCTTTGTAATATCGTATTGATTTCTGAATAAGCCAGTTAATTCACTTCCTGTTTCTTCAGTAAGGTCTCTTCTTATAGCACCTTGTAAACCTTGCTGAGATTCGGTACTGTCAGGTGAAAAAACATCAAAACCAAAATTAGCAGCTTCAGCTTGTGCAGCTGCCATTGCTGCATTAAACTCATCTGTTAAACCGCTTGCAGCATCAAAGAAACGTGCAAAATCATCAACCCAATTTCCATCACCACCAATGTCAAAACTATTAGCCATTTGCTGTTCCAAATCATCAAAAGCCTTTTGAAAAACAGCATTAAATATTAAACTACTTAAAATATTTTCTAGCACCTTTTCAACAGTATCACCCATTTTAATAGCTGCATTTTCACCACTAACAAAAGCATCAACAAGTACTGCTTTTAAATCTGTTCCTAATGAGCCTGAGAGTTCAGAAATAACTTCTTTAATTTGCGCTCTTGCTTCCTCTAATGCTTTATCCCAATCTAAAATATTTTGTAATATCTGAGCAGTTTCAGCGTTTACTTGTTCGTTTGCTAATAAGCTTTCAGCTAACTGAACATTTATACGTCTTAAACCATCTTCGCTAGTTTCTATAAGTTCAGGCCATTGAGTAAAAATATTAGTATAAACATCCTTTTTCTTTTTTCCACCGAATAAACCTCCTATTGCTCCAGCCAAACCTCCTACTAAAGCTCCTATGGCCGTTCCAATTACAGGAACAATACTTCCTACTGCTGCACCTACTGCTGCACCACCACTTGCTGCTGCACCAACAGATCCCCAATCTACTGCATTACGTTGTCCAACTTTTACTTGGCCATTATTAATTAAGTTATCTAAAGCTGTTTGGTATTCTTCATTCGCTAAATGCAAGGAGCTTAACGCATCTGTTATTCTGCCTTCATAGTCTTTTAAAAATACATTCTCATCTAAAATACTACGCAAACGAACTTGCTCTTGAAGGCTTAAATTATACTGATTTTGAAAGCCAATAACACTTAGATAATATGCTTCTTCTGCTTCTTTTCTTTTTTGAGCAGCACCAGCAAATACACCTACCAGTGTAATTGCTCCTGAAATACCAGCTGCAATAACATCCGCTTTACCAGCTGATGACAAATCGCTAAAACTTTTGCCATCCATTTTATCAAAAATAGTTAGTACTTCTCCTAAACTGCTACCTAAACCAGCTAATAATGCACCTCCATCAGCTAACCCTTTATTTCCTAAACTCTCACCTAAATTTGAAACTGCTGCACCTAAATCAGTTATGGCACTTGCATATTTGTAAATGTTATCTAATTTATTACCATCTAATAACTTTTCAGCTTCTGCAATTTTCTTTAAAATAGCTGCTTTTAACTCAGCACTCATTTCTAAAGTTTCTATAAGTGCCTTTGCCTGCTCTATAACAACTTTTGACTCTTTAGTTGTTAAGCCAACAATTCCTTTAAATAGTTCCTTGTAAGATTGCAATTTTTTAATATTGGCATCATCTAAACTATCCAATTCTGCATTGTGCTGACGATCTAATTCTGCAACTTCATCTTTTTTTCCTGCATCTTCTAATTTTTTTCTATCTGCCTCATATTTCTCAATAAGTAGTTTTCGCTTGGTTTGATAATCTTGTAAGGCTACTAACTGTTCATTAAACAATTTCTTTTCTTCAGCTGAAGCTGCTTTTAATTGCTTATTTAATAATTGTACTCGCTCTATTTGACCACCAGTAGCTGTGCCATTATCTACTGCTTTATAAGCAGCTTCATTTTCTTTTTGTTGCTGTTTTAAATAATCGTAATAGCTTTGAGCTTCCCCTATTTTATCTTTAAACTCTTCTTTAGCTGCTGCAATACCAAATTGTTTTTTATACGTTTCAAATTCATCAAACAACTTTTTTTGCTCAGTAAGTTCATTTTTTAGCTTTTCTGTAGTTTGCCTGTAGGTTAAGCTTTCAGTTGCTTTTTCCTCTAGCTTATTAAGATTCGACAAATCAATTATTTGTGCTTTATTTTTAGGATCGGCATTAAATCGTTGTACTAATAATCTAATTTTATCAAACTTATCTTTTAATGCTTGCAGCTCTTCTTCATCTTTAGTAAAAGATTTACGAGAATATTCTTTGTCTAAATCAGCTAATTTATCTAGTAAATTTTGATATTGATTTACAGTTTTTCCTTTATCGCCTCCAGCTCCTCCAAAAATATCTAAACCAGCGGCTTTTGCAATTTCAGCAGCTTTAGTATTAAAACGATCAACTATCTTCGCAAAAGTATCAACCTTTTTCTTAGAATCTTTATTTATATTATCAAGTGTTTTTTTAATTCCTGAAACAGCCTGATCTGCAGCTGCTTTTGGATTGGTAGATGTTGTACCAAAAGATGTATTTGTAATACCTTCTAAACCTGATAAACCACTAAACAAAGAGGCTTTATCTTTTGCTTTGGCTAATTCTTCTTCAGATTTATTTATTTTCTTTTGGTCTTCAACTAATTGTTTTGCAGCATCTGCTGTTGCAGCCATTGCAGCTGCTTTGTATAACATTGCTTCTATATAGGCAGGAGTTTTTTCAATAACAATGCGCTCAGCTTCACTTAAATCATTTGTTTTTTTATAAACGTCACCTAAAGTATCATTGTATTTCTTTAAAGCTGCTTCTTTATCAATTATACCTTCTTTAGCTAAATTAATGTATGATTTTAGCTGTATAACATCTTTAATTGCTTTTTGATAACTTCCACTATTAAAAGCATTATTTAAAGATTCTTGACTCTTTTTTAATGCATCAATTGCATTTTTACCTTTAAAAATTGCACCTATCCAATGTACAACTTCTTTACCATAGACTGTTAATAAAACAACCCCTGCTGATAGGGCTGTTCCCCAGCTTAACATACCTTTTACTACTTGTCTCCATACTGGAACTGCTTTTTGTCCTGAAGCTGTTAAAGCGGCATTTCTTGTTTTTAACCGACCTATTTCATCGGCTAAAATTGGTATATTATTTGAAATAGCTAAAAACCCTGTTTGTGCGCTTAATGAAAAAGCTGGTAGTTCCCTAGTGATTTGATTTATAGAATTTCCTAAACCATTCCATTGTGGTTTAGCACGAGCTAAAAGCTGTTGCTGTTTTAATAGTTCAGCATTAGTAGCTGCTACACCTTCAGCACCACCTTTAAATGATCCTTTTATTTGATTGTCAACCTTTACAGCTGTTTGTTCAGCAGTTTGACCAACAGACTTTATATCGTTTTTTACCTTATCGGAGGAAGCTTTTACTTCTTCATTGTTAATTACAAAATTAATATTTACAGGCTCAAACTTTTCCATTAGTTACTGTTATTTTTTTCTGTTAAATCGCTTTGCTAAATCTTTACCACTTTGCGGTATTGCTTCTTCTTCTCCTTCCTTAAGGCTTTTCACATTGCTTTGATCTGCAATCATTAACAAAATGTTAGCTCTGTTAATTTTCCACAAAACATAATGTAAGCTCCAGCCTGTTTCTTTTATTATTTGATATAATATTCCCCAAGGGCTATTTAAACCTAATTGTTTTAACCCCCTTGAACTTTGTGACCCTTTTTCGGTTGTGTTATTGTCATCGTCCTTACCGATTTGGTAGTATTTATAAAATCCTGAATTCCTCCGTGAATTATTAACAATGTTGTAAATGAATAGAACTGGCTAGGTGTTAAATGCCAGCGCAAATACTTTGCTAACATTTTAGTAAACAACCATCCACTTACATACCCATTTAGAATTGCTACGGCTACAGCTTTGCTAATTGCTTTACCGTGTTTTGCCATTAACTCTAAAGCTGCTTCAGTTGTTATGCCTTCCAATTTATCTGTAGTTATTCCTGTACTTAAATAGTAACTGGCCACTCGATGCATTGTGCCTTCAAAAGGACTAGAAACTGTTAGACTAAATGTTTTTTTACCAACTAACCTCAATAACAAAGGGGCGGGGATTTTAACCTTCACGCCCCTTTGTAAAATGGTATCAGCTGCAAATTGTTCAACTTGCGGATCTTCTTTCATCTATACAGGATCATTAATAACCATTGCTGCCAATGTCCCTAAGATTGGTGTTAATGGTGTAATTGTTACATCAATTAACCAGATTCCATTTCTTCTAAACTGCATATTTTTTCTACCAGTAACTTTTGCTCTTGGTATTCTAATACGTGTTCCATCAACCGTAGTAATATCTAAAAATTTCTCAATATTAGATGCTCCACTAGGTTTACTCCAAGCACTTGATCCATCCAATGTTGCAACTGTTCCTCCAAGGAAACGTTCTAACATTGTTGCTTGAGACTCCATAATTTGAAGTGTTAACGTTTCTTTACCAACTTCAGTAAATGAAACTTTTGGCGTTGTATCCATTTCTGAATAATGATCGGTGGTAGTTCCCTCCTCTTCAGTCATATTAAAAGAGTCTCTATAAATAGCTTCTTTTAATTCAACTGGGTTTATTTGTAAACCAGTGGTTTGATCAATATCACCAAATAAAAAGGTTGCAATACCATAACTATATTTTGCCATGTTCTATAATTTTAAATAGTTTGTAATTATTATTAGTTATCAGTACCTGAATTACCTTCAGTATCTGTAGTTGCTCCAGTATCTGAATTGTCTTCAGTATTTCCATCGTTTCCAGCTCCTTCAACAACTACATCAATAGCATCAGTTATTGCCTTAATACGATCTTCAATTGCTGCAATGGCTGTTTTACGAGCTTCATCTCCAAATGAAGCTTCTTCAGCTTTTAAAGCTTCTAAAATAGCAACATCTGTTACTTCTTCTAAAGCAGCAGTTAATTTTTTTACACCTTGATCTAAAATTTTACTTTTAGCTGGTGGTTTTTTAAGTACATCTTTACGAGTGTACTTTTTCACTTTCTTGTCTTTTAAACCGTGAGCGTGGCTGTTGGCCTTTACTTCATCTGTAAAACCAAGATCATTGCTTGTCACAAATACTTCATCCATTTCAGGATTTAAAGCAAACATTTGTTCAATTTTCTTCTCTCTTGTGTTTTCTTTATTCATTATTTAAATAGTTTTAAAATGGGTAATAAAAAGCTTTTAATAGGTTTTGAAAAGTAAGTAACAATACCTATTAGAATTGCTACAATTAATAAATAACTCCACCAAGGTGGTCTCCATGGTTGTTGAATTTGTGTTGCTTTTTCCTTTTTAACCCTTACAACATCAGCCACCGCTTTTGTATCGGTTTCCTTTACGCTGTTTATCGTTGTTGTAGAAGTTATTTTAGGAATTATCTTATAAGCAACTGTTGTTTTTGTAAGTGCTAAATCTAAGCTAATACCACTACTTTCAACTCTCAATATTACTGGTTTGTCAGCTAACTTAGGCAAAGGCATACTACCTTTTAAAGTATCTCCAAACTGTTTTGTTTTAACTGTCAAATTTTCTTTTACTATTGCTGTTTTTGTTTCTTTATAAGTTATTTTAGTTGCAACACTACTTTTTTGCTTAGTAGTGCTACAACTTAAATACAAGTAACAAATGAAAAAGAATAATAATATTTTTAGTTTAGATTTCATTAAATAGCTTTTAGTTGAAAATGCATACCATCTTTTTTTGTCCAAGTACCACCCCAATCAAAACCAGCATCTGTAAAACATTTTACCAATTCAGGTGACATTTGAGGCTGTTTGCCAAAGGCATTCCAAGCGGCATTAATATCTATTGAAATTGCCCAGCTATGCGTACTCCAAGATTTTGCACCTCTTTTTTTACGTATATTAAAACAACCATCCCACGTTTTTACTTCCTTGGTTAAACCACGATCAATTATATTTTGAAAAGCCTTTAATAAAGGAGCTATTAAATCTTTATTGCAATAAATTTTATTTGGTAAGGCTGGTATTGCACGATTAATATTTTCAGGAACATCCCATAAAATCAAATGCTTAAATTCCATTTGAATAGTTGGAGTTCCATACTTATTAATACATTGAATACTTGTTACCATTGTTTAGTGCTTTTCTAATTCAGCTAATCTATTGTTAGCTTTTGTTAGCTGGCTTTTTAGATTTGTAATTTCACGTTTATTTGCATCAAGCTCTTCTCTCATTTTAGGAAGTGTTCTTCGTGATTCAATCAATTCCTTTTGATATTCATCAGCTAGGTCTTTCCAACGTTCAGCTGACTCTCTCCACTCTTGAGCTATTAACTTGTAATTTTCAATTTCTGTGCGGTCATTACTCTTTTCAGAGCCTTCATTTTTAATTTCAACGCCAACCGCCTCAGCTTTTCTTTTTCTAATAAAGAACACCCAGCTACCAAAACCAGTAGCTATGGATGTTCCTAGGGCTATTAGGATTGGTTCAAGCATACTATACAGATACTACTTGTCTCAAAAGAGCAATACCTTCATAGTTTGTTCGTCTGGCTCTTGATCCTGTACGAGCTAAGAATGAATAAACATCACCGTACATAGTAGGATTTTTTAAGTCTTCAAATGCTTCTACACCACCAAATGCAAACTCTACAGCATCTTTATACCAAAATAATGAAGCTTCATCATCTGTAGTTGCTCCTACTGCATCAATAGGAATAATAGTGCCATCCGTTTGAATTCTTGTAACAGAGCTACGAGTCATTAACTTAAAGCCTTGCACTTTATAAATTACACCTTCTCTACGCTCAGCTTCCGTAACAGATTGCATATAAGTAGCTGTAATAACGCTGTCAGCTGGGAATAACTCAGCTTCCATACTTGGCGTTAACATACCAAACATTTTACCTTCGTGCCATCTTTTTTGATTTTTCAAGAATGTTTTAACAGTCTGTAAATCTTTCAAGGTGGCTGCTTTACGGTTTCCTGTAGCAGCAGGTGCTGTTGCTGGAACAGCTGCACCAGTTGTTGGTAAAATACTTGCAGCTGGTAATACCGTTGCACCGTAAGAATTCCAAACAGGAGATCTTAACCAGTTGTAAATAGTTTCATCAGCCACAGCCTCTACTAATTTGTCACGGTCTTCACCTAATACTGAGTTACGTTTATCGTAACTTAATTCGTGTGTATCTGCATTTGGAATCACAACAGGATCGGTTGTAAATTCATCTAGCAAATAAATAACATCTGTATCTGTTCTTTTGCGAATTGTTGCTGGTAAAGTAGATCTATTTTTAACTACGTTTCCGCTACCACCTGACTGTGGAATATGAACGGCCTTAGAGTTAATTACGTTATTATCTGCATTCCAACTAAATCGTAAAAAGCCATTATCTTTAAACAATTCTTGTTCTATATGATTTTGCCAAATTTCGACCTGAATGGCCATCATTGATAAGTTAATTGTAGGTACAGCACTTAATACTGTTCCTGTAACAAATGCAGTAGCTGCTGATCCAACTGCTACAGCTGGAGTAATTGGCATAAAAAATGCGGCTACAAATAAAAGCATTACTACGTTAAATAAGTAGTTCTTTAAATTGAATTTCATGTGTTTCATCTTTCGGTTTTTTAAATAATTTTTAGGTTTCCTTTTTTATTAATAAAGCATCTATTTGTAGCTGCTAGTTTTCTTTGTACTCGGTGTTAAATTCCGCTTTAAACTTCTCCTTAAACAGTGGCATATCTTTCGCCTTTAAGGTTACAAGCATATTTTTTGCTTCTAGTTCACTCCAGCTTAGTTTTGTGAAATCTGCTGAAAGTTTTTCATCACCAGTTAACTGGTCTGTAACTTTTTTGCTTCCAGTCATACCATCTAAAATGGCTTTTGTACTTTTAAAATCAGCAGTTCCCAATTTTATGTAGTTTTCTTTTTCACCTTCAACAATCTTACGATCTTCAACAGCTTTAGAGACAAGCGCAATTACTTTAGCGGTTTGTTCTTTCGCTTGTTCAGCTTCAAACTTTGTTTTAAAGTCATCTCTTTCAGCAGTTAGTGTTACAACACTGGCTTCAGCTGTTTCTGCCTTTGCAGCTAATGTTACAAGTTTGCTAATAGCTGCTTGTACTTCAGCTGGCGTTGCTGTATCTGCCAATTTTAATAACGGCAATACTTCAGGTGCATTTAATTGAATTAATTTCATGGTATTATCAGGTTTTAAATTTGTGTTATAAATTTCGTTATAGGAAAGGGTAATAAATTTGTCTTTTTCTTTTTGGTACAGTGTAACGGCAAGGGCTTCAGCGTTTGAGCCTATATCAACTAAACTAACTTCAAATAGTGTGGAAGTTTCTAACCATATTTCGCCATTCATATCTTCACTCCACGTTAAAGGCAATAAACCAGCACTTACCATTCTAAGTGTGCCATTTTCAACCTTTTCATACAAGCTTAATGCAAAAGCATCAGTTTCATCAAAAGCAAGTTTTCCTGTTAGTTTGCCATCTGAAAGCTCAATTTCAACTATATTCCCAATTGGCAATATTTCATCTTTACTTTTACCTTCAGGACGTTTATGCATCCATAGCATTAATGGATTAGAATTAAAAGCCTCTAAACCAATCCCTTCAGTTCTTACTCTAAAGCCATTCTTATTTTTAGTCTCTGTTGAGATTACAAAGCGTTTACTTGATACTTTCATAGTACATTTTACTTGGTTTTTAATATGATTTTCATCAAACTTCACAACAAATTAAAGATGCTTTTACCCCTAAAAAAAATTAGATATTATTAAGTAATACGCTTAGTGTAGGCTATGTATGTAGCTAGATGTATGCTTACAAAAATTCAATTTTTAAGCTAGCAGTATAAGGTGCAATTTTGCTATATATGGCAGCTAAAAAGAGAACAAAAAAGGAATTAGAACAGCTAAAAGATTATGCTAAAATTCTAATAACTAGAGAGGGCTTAACACAAAAAGAAGCCGCAATACGTACAGGCATTTCAGCAACTACAATTAATAAATGGAATGCTGAGGGTAAATGGGATAAACTCCAAAAAAATATTTTACTAACAAGGCAAGAACAATTAGCAAATCTATATGAAGAGCTGGAAGCTTTAAATGAAGTTATTAGAGGTAGAGATGCTGGGAAACGATTTGCAGATTCTAAAGAAGCGGATGCTCGCAGGAAATTATTAAAAGACATTGATACACTAGAAAAGGAAGCTTCAGTACCTGAGATTATTCAAGCCTGTTCAGGACTACTTGATTTTGTTAGAAAAGTAGATTTAAAAAAGGCGCAAGAACTAAGTGTTTATGTTGATGGTTTTGTAAAAAGTAAATTATAATGAGCATAGCAAGTGATAATAAAGCCGTTGCATTTTGGGATAAGTACGTTAAAGATTTACAACGTTCTACTGTTGTTGATTTGGCAGAAACTCAAGAAGCAAAATTAAAACGTATTAAACGCTTAGAAGCCAACCACGAAGCGTGGTTTAAATATTACTTTCCAAATTATTACTCTTCAAATCCTGCTACCTTTCATATTAGAAGTACTAACAGAGTTATGAATAATCCTGAATGGTACGAAGTAAGACCTTGGAGCAGGGAACTGGCAAAGTCAGCTCGTACAATGATGGAAGTTATAAAACTAGCTTTAACCAAAAAAAAGCGATCAGTTCTATTAATTTCTGCCAATGCTGATAGTGCTATTAAATTACTAAAGCCTTATAAAATTAACTTTGAAAGTAACCAGCGAATTATAAATGACTATGGCAAACAAGCTACTTATGGCGATTGGGAAGAGAAAGCATTTATAACTAAAGGTGGATGCTCTTTTGTTGCAATTGGTGCTGGGCAATCACCTAGGGGATCTAGGAACGAGGAAGTACGGCCTGATGTTGTTTTAATGGATGATTTTGATACAGATGTTGATTGCCGTAACCCTGATATTGTTGATCAGAAATGGGAATGGTTTGAGCAAGCTGTTTATGCAACTCGTTCCATCTCTAAGCCTATGTTAATTATATTTTGTGGAAACATTATAGCAGAACATTGTTGTATTAAAAACGCTATGAAAATGGCTGATAAATACGAGATTGTAAACATTAGAAATAAAGATGGTGAAAGTACTTGGCCTCAAAAAAACACGGAAGAGTTAATTGACAGAGCTTTAAGTAAAATTAGTTGGGCTTCACAACAAAAAGAATATTTCAATACACCTATTGTAAATGGTAAAGTATTTAAAAAATTGGTGTACAGTAAAATGAAACCAATTAACCAGTACAAATTTTTAGTTGCTTACACAGATCCATCGTACAAGAAAAAAGGAGATTACAAAGCTACTTGCTTATTAGGACGTTGGAAAGATGAGTACCACGTTTTAAATATGTATTGTGGGCAAGTTACCACAGCTGAAATGCTCGACTGGAATTATGAAATTGAGAAAGAGTTTGGTAAAAAATTGCCTGTGTACTATATGATTGAATGGCCTTGGATTGATGATCCTATTAAATTAGAAATAGTAGCAGCTAATAAACGCCACGGAATATCAATTCACCCAAAAGCTGATGAACGTAAAAAGCCTGATAAATTTCATAGAATCGAAAGTAGCTTAGAGCCATTAAACCGTATGGGCAAACTTATATTTAATGAAAAAATAAAAGACACAGATCACATGGTAAATACGGAAGGACAATTTTTAGCATTAAGTCCTAAAAGTAAAGCCAATGATGATGCTCCTGATGCTGTTGAGGGTGCTAAGTGGATTATCGATAGTAAAACAAGTGCCGATGCTGGTAAAATTGAAACTCGCAAAGGAAATAGAAACCAATCAAATAAATACTATTAATTATGTTATTAGAAGCCGATTTAAAAACACATTTATATACTGAACAAATTACTGTTATTAGCCGAGGCGATGCTGAACTAATGGCAGAAGCTATTGCAGCTGCTGAAGGAGAAGCAAAAGGCTATTTAAGCCGATACGATATTGCAACTATTTTTGGAGAAACAGGTAGCAGTAGAGATAAAACTTTATTAATGTGGTTAAAGGATATGGCTACGTGGCATTTTATAACCTTAGCAAATGCAAATGCGGATATGGAGTTTAGAGAAAGCCGTTACAAACAAGCTATTGCAAATCTTGGCAAAATACAAAATGGTAAAATAGTGCCTGATGGTTGGCCATTAAATACCGATGAAACTAAAGATACTTTATTTCACGTTTCAAGCGATGCGAAAAGAGAAACATCTTATTAAAAACCTTTTAAAAGCTTATTAATGAAAAAAAATAAAGATAGTAAAAATGTGAAAGCTCCTGCTGGTGCGCCAAACAGTATTGTAATACAAAAAATTGAAGTTAGACCAGTAAACAGGACAACACAAGATATTCCTAATTGGAGAAGTGCTGTGCAAAATGCGGAAGCTAGACATCCAAGAAGAAGTTTGTTGTATGATTTATATGCTGATGTAGTTCAAGATGGACATGTAATTGCTGTTACAGGCAAACGTATTGATGCTGCCACCACCGCAAACTGGCAATTTATAAATAAAGATGGTGAAGCTGTTGATGAAATTAATGAGTTAATTGATTCTATTGGATTTGAAACCATTGTAAAAGAAATTGTAAATTCTAAGTTTTGGGGATATTCTATATTAGAGCCACAGTTTTTTAAAGGTCATAATGAAAAATGGGAAGTAACAGCAAACTTATTACCTCGCTTAAATTATAGGCCTGAAACTGGCATTGTGGCATTTGACTATACAACGGATGAAGGTGTAAATATTAGAGAAGGTATTTATGCTAAAACAGTAATGGAAGTTGGCGAGATTAAAGATTTAGGTTTGTTAGTTTCTGCAGCGCAATATGCTATTTTAAAACGTGGTGGACTTGGTGATTACGCTATGTTTGTACAAGTTTTTGGAAGACCAATTATTGATGCTACTTGGGATGGTTTTGATGAAGCACAAAGAGTAAAATTGCAAACCTCCTTAGATATTGGTGCTGGTGGTGTTATTATTAGACCTGATGGAACTACAGTTAATATACTGGAGAGTAATGGTGCAAACACAACTATTCATCCTGACTTTTTAAAGTTCTTAAACAAAGAGATAAGTAAAGCCTTGCTAGGAACTACTGAAACTGTTGAAAGTAGCGACTCAAGTGGTTATTCACAATCGCAAACGCACAGCGATCAAGATAATAACAAGCACGAAAGTGATATTAATTTTGTTCGTAAAACATTAAACAGTCGTTTTATTAAAATATTGGAAGCTCACGGTTTTAATACGCAAGGTGGAAGCTTCATTATTCAAGGTGAAGAAACGAAACTAACTACGAAGGAAAGCTTTGAGTTGCACAAATCTATGGTAACTGATTTAAACCTTCCTATTGATGATGATTTTTGGTATGAAACCTATGGAGTTCCAAAGCCTGAAAATTACGAAGCTTTAAAGAATGCCAAGCTGGAAGCCTCTAAAACAACGGAAACTGAACTTGAAGTACCAGGGCAAAAACAGTCCGAAAAAAAAGCTGCTAAAAAAGAAGCTAAGCCTAGTAAGAAAAATGATGATATTGAAGAGAAAGAAGTAAAATTAGTTGCTAAATACTGGAAACAATTTATAAAGCTTTTTCAATCCGCCCCAACGGAGACGATTGGGGCGACTTGTGGAAATCACCACACAATTAAACTAACTTTAGATACTAGTTTTAATAACGACTTATTTATAAAGCGAATGTATGAAGCGAAAGGGAAAGCTCATTTTGACTTTGACTTGTTTAATTATACTGTTAAAACCTTATTAAAAGGCTTTAAAAAGGGTTGGGATAAAGATTTTATTGCCTTAAACTATGCACCAAGCTTTGAATATGGAATTGATGATCCTGTGTTGCTTACAGCATTTGAGCAAAACATTTTCAAATTTGCTGGTGCTAAGAATTTAGCTGAAGCACAGCTATTAAATGAGTTATTTAGGAAATCCAAAAGTTATGATGAGTTTTACAGATTGGCAAAAGCGCAAGTTGAAATATTTAATAAAGATTGGTTATTAACTGAATATAATACCGCAATATTAACAGGAGAGTCAGCAGCAACCTATCACCGTTTAATGGCTCAAGTTGATGTTTTTCCGTATTGGAAATACACTACAGCTGGTGATGGCCACGTTAGGCAATCACATCAATTGTTAGAAGGGGTAATATTACCAGCCAATGATCCACGCTGGGCAAAACTATTCCCACCAAACGGATGGAACTGTAGATGCTATATTGTACCAAGATTGCGTCACGAATTTAACCCTTCTAAATTGGCAGCAGATAGAGCTAAAGTAGATGCATATTTGGCAAGTCCAGCATTTGCAAAAGAAAAAGCGCAAGGTTGGGGTGTTAATCGTGGAGCAATTGGTCAAATATTTACAGCCAACCAGCAATACATACATAAACTGCCTACTATGGCCTCATCTTTATTAAATAGCCTAGGAGCAGCAGATTTTAATTTGTTGCAATACAGCAACATTAAAAATGCGGCAACGGCAAAAATGCCTATTACAAATACTTTGGCAACTGATTTTTATAAAAAATTAGAACTGTTTAATAGCAACCCTGTTGTAAGAGATTATAACAAACGGCCTTTAATTGTTGATCAAAAAAACTTTAACAGGCATACTGTTGGCAAAAAGAAAGATAGAATTAAATTACTAGCTGCTATGCAAGAAGCTTTAAATACACCTGATGAAGTTTGGTTAAATGGTAAGGAGTTAGAAGACATAGTTTACATTAAGATTTACAACGATAAAACCGTTATTACTATTGGAGATATTAGTAAAGGTAAACTTAAACTAAGTACTTGGTTTACACTTAGAGAAAGTAAAAAAGTAATCACAAAGTTTAGAAGAGGATTGTTGGTTTTTAGTAAAAAATAAACCCTAGCCTAATAGACCAGGGTTTAAATGCGGAGTTAATTAAATGAGTAACGCTCTTTAAAGACAGTTTAGCTCTCTTACTCCGCTAGAGCTTGCCAAACCTCACTAACTCAAATAACTTAAACAAAGATAGTTAAAAAAGAATAAATGAATAATAACGAGCAAAATATTAATAACTGGTTTGAAAAGTTTGATCATAAGTTTGATGTAGCTGTGCCAAATATTGTTGCTGAAACTGCTGTTGAATTTTTTCAGGATAGATTTAAAACACAAGAATGGGATAAAAAACCTTGGAAACCATTAAAACCTAAATATGCAGCTAAAAAAACAAGAGGTAAAGGGCGCATATTAACAGCTGCAGGAATTTTAATGCGCTCTATTAGACCTTCAACAGTTAAACCATCTTTAGTTACCGTAACTGCTGGAAGTACTAAAGTGCCGTATGCGAAAATTCATAACACAGGTGGGCAAGTAAAGGGAGCATTTAAAGTACGCTCATTTACCAATAGTAATTTTATGGGAACTGGTAGAAGTGTAAAAGTAAAATCGCACACAAGGAATGTAAATTATAGAATGCCAAAAAGGCAATATATGGGGCATAGCAAATTTTTAAATGCCATTTTAATAGATCGTTTAACACGAAATTTTAACACCGAGTAATTATGAAAAATATATTTAATGAGATTGTAAAAAAAATGGCGGTTGATTTTCCTGAAATACCTTGGGTAGATTGGGATAAAGGACAAATGAATTATGACAGACCGCCAGTAGTGTTTCCAGCAGCATTGGTTACTATACAGGTGCCGCAATCTGAAAATATTAACAACACTTTACAATTGGTTAATGCTATTGTAACAATTAAGTTATGCTTTGATTTTACAGGAAATACAAGCAATATAACTGCTGAAGCTGACCGTTTAAAAAGTTTAGAATATTTAGATACAGTTGATAAGTTATATTCAAAATTTCAAGGTTGGCGAACTGCTGAATTCAATCCTTTAGCACGAATTAATAATTTGGAAGAGCAACGCCCTGATGCCTACAAAGTAAACAGTACAAGTTTTAAAACTGCTTACCACGAAGCTACAGCAGTTTAGATACCCAGTTATAAAAAGGGTATTTTTTACGAAGCTCTGAAGTGGTAGTTTGATTAGTTGCTAAATTATTGATAAGGTCTAAACGTAATTGCAATTCGTTTACAATAGTATCAGGCTGTAAAAAGAACTCGGTAGATAGATTTACTAAACAATCATCGTATCTATAACGGTTAATGGTAGCGTGAAAATAATAACGATGCGCCATTGCATCTCTACGAGCCTCTATGCTTTTATTTCGTTTGCCTTTTTCACCAGTTGCAGTAACCGACTTGGGTACAATGGGATTGTATAATTTTTGTTTGCCTCTTTGCATTTAGATAAAAACAAAATTAACAAATGCCATACCAATACTAAAAAAAAGTTATGCAACAAAAAACCCTCAATAAAGAGGGTTTTTACGTTGGCTTCGGTTTATTTAATTACCTTGAGAAGTGTAAATATAGTTAATTTTTAGTATATACCATATTAGAGCCATTTATTACTATGGTTGCTTTTAAATACATTCACCAACAACGGCAACATCTAACTCTTCTTTTAAAGTTTCAATTTGCTTTCTGTAAATTTCTTTAACTGTCTGAAGCGTTGTATTGTTAATTTTAGTTTCTAACACATCTATTTGATCTGTTAAACTTTTAATAAGTTCGTGATCCCTAACATAATCACAATCTTTACTACACGAAATAATTGTTATTAGTACTAATACGATTGTTAAAATTGTTTTTTTCATAATGTTTAATTTTAAGTTAAAAATAGTTAAAACAAACTAATTAATGCTGTTTTAACGGGTTTAAATTTCTTTTTGAAGCATTGGGTCTATTTGTTCTATAAACTGGGTTAACCAATAGTAACCGCTTTCTATAGTGGCATTATTAGTGTTTTCTTCTGCTTGTAATTGGTTTAAAACAACTACATGTAAAAATTGGCGCATATACTGTGAAAATTCTTCTTTAGTAATAGTATTGTTAAAAAATACTTCTACTTGCTTTGCGGTTTGTTTAATAGTACTCATAGCTTAATTTAATTTTAATTGATTACTAATTGCAAATACTCTACTACCACTAATTATAAGCTTAAAACCTAACTTTGTAGTGTACCAAGCTGGTTGTGTTGCACCAAACAACCATATTTTTTTAGCCAACGGTTTTTTAGTATTTAGTTTTTTAGCAGCTTGTGTAATACAGGTTTGAGAACCTATACAACGGTGTATATCTACCAAGCTATACCAATTTTGGTTTTTATACTCTATTACACGTATGTTAAAACCGTTAAATTGCTGTTTGGTAAATGGCACATCTCGTATATCTATAAAATTACTAGGTTTATTTATAATACCATAATACCCTTTTTTACGAATAGTTGGTAAAACTTCACTGGTTACCCATTTTCTAAAAGCACGAGCTTGTGGCTTTCTTGATTTAAGAATTAAGGCATATAAACCACTTTCACTAACTACTTTAGTTTTACGATTTTGTGTAGTTCCATTTGAGCTGCTGTAAGTTAAACTTACGTCAGCTTTCTCATCAGAATCAAGATTAGCTGTTGCAATTCTTGAATTTGACAAACCAAGTATGTCACAAATATCTTTTGCAACAAAAAAAGGCTCACTGTCTATTATTAGACTGCGAACCTCTTGACTTGTAGCGTTAAATTTAAACGCCATTTGTGTACTCATTTTCTTATTGGTCATATTTGAAAATTTTGTATGCGAGTCCACCTTTAGGTGTGACCAACCGTTTTTTGGA
Source organism: Flavobacteriaceae bacterium (assembly GCA_027066745.1). Classification (GTDB taxonomy): domain Bacteria; phylum Bacteroidota; class Bacteroidia; order Flavobacteriales; family Flavobacteriaceae; genus Aureibaculum. Next base: position 12,160 of record JAMONB010000224.1, on the reverse strand, counting down.
CGGAAGTACAGCCCTTTCGGAACTGCTCACCTTGGGTGAACTCTTATCGTAATTAATTGTTTTCAGATTTCTCCAAAAACGGTTGGTCACGACAAATATACAAATTAATTTTTATTTTGGTACATGTTGTTTTTATTTGTATAAAAATTGTTTTATAATTCAGGTTAAATGGTATTAGCAACAACAATTTTAAGAAAGTTTAGTGAATTAATATTACTCGGTGTTACCACCTGCGTCATACTAATGCCAACCACCAATAAAAAAGATTTCGCTACGCTACACCATTTTTTAATTGGATAGTTGCAGTTTATTTTAGCGTATTACCGTTAAAGTTTATGCTAACTGTTGTTTTCTTATAGTTAGTGTCTTATTTTCTGTCAACAATTAAATTGTCCTAAAACAAAACACCAACTATGTATAAAAGCTATATTAACTTCTTCTCCATCTTAAAAATTGTATTAGGCTCATTTCCTTTATGTCTTCAATAGTTGTTTTTGGTTGTAAATCTTTTTTATTTTTAAGTTCTATTATTTCTACTTTTAATTTATCAATTTCTTTTTCTAAACTTTTATTATTGTTTGCTAACTCGGTAACTACTTTATTTTTTGTATAATATTGTTTAGTTTCAGAATGTCCACCCCAACCAAAACAACTAGAATACACAAACACCTTACCATTTACAATGTTTTTTTCAAAATCCCTTAAGTAATTGTAATCTTCAATTTTTAATACTACACTATTGTTTTCCATTTTACTTGTTTTTAATTATTAAACTATTTTTATATTTATTCATACAGCTTTTATACTATTAAGTTAGCAACAAGGCTACATCAAGTCCTTTGTATAAATTCCGTAATCAATACCGTATTTCATTCCAATGTAGTTTATAAAATCAACCAGCACAGCATCAATAATTCTTTGTTGCACTTTTTCACCACCTTCTATTTGGTTCATATGTTTATTTCTTTCAAGAGATTGCTGTGCTTCAATTCTGTACTTTTTAGCATAGTCTGTTGTTTTTTCTAATACTTGTATTGCATTCATAATTTCAGTTTTTAAAACCGCCCAATTGCTAACAATGTATATAGCAAATAAGCCAGTCAAGTTTATATTCCAATTAAAGATTTTTGTTTGGCTTACATTGCCATATACGGTGCGTTAAAAACAATGTTAACTATACGTTGGATCTTCTCCAAGTATTTTAGTATAGCAAGAACCGCACTTACCAAATTCGGCTACTAATGGATGTTGGTTCCCACATTCGCAAGTAGTTCTTAATACGTTAAACTTTTGTCGTGCCAGCTGAATAACATCAGCCATTTGATTATAAGATAATCCTGCCTCTTGCATTTCAGCAATCCACTTATCTGCTAACTGTTGATTATTCATTTTTTATTAGTTTTTTAATTTGCTTCATACAAAAAACACAAGTAAATACTTTATATTTAATGCCTCCTAAATCAGTTAGTATTTGTACTTTATACTGGTGCAATCCTTTTGCACATCGTTTTATTTGGTTATTTCCCATTGTTGTTTTTTTGGTATAATTACATTTATAATTCTAGTTCCTAACACGCAGTAACCTGCCTCTAAACCATATTTACCACCTAAAAATATATAGGTGATATAACAGTGTATTTCCTTTTTAGTATAATCAGTTCCATTCCACTCTTGAAGTATAAGCTTGTCATTTAATTGATAATTACGATCATTTATACGTACTTCAAATGCTTTGTTACCAGCAGCAGCTGGAATAAAGTATTCAGGTGTTATTTTTAGTTTGTGTGTCATTTTTTAATACTTTTAAAGCGGTTTTATGTTCCTTAATCTCAATAGTAACTTCATCTATTATTCTTTGTGAAAAATTACGAGGATCATTCCATATTTTTAGTTCAATTTTTAAACCGTGTATTTTAGTTTCAATCGTTTTAATTGCTGAACTAATATCACTCATTATCAAATCTTTTTTGGTTTAGATATGTTTCAGGATATAATTTTTGAATTCCCTGGTTGTTTAGTAAATGATTGTTATAGGTAGCTATATAACTAATTGCTTTTGCTTTATCGGTTTCACTAAGCGCATTCCAAAGCTTCTCAGCTCTTGGTTTATTTCCAACCTTATGTTTATAGGTATTCCAAAATGTTTGAAAGCTGAGATCTTGTTTTACTTCTTCAACTCTAAATTCTTTATGTGTTCTAAAAAATTGTAACTGATCCAATTCAAAAGGAAAGTGTTTACATAAATAGTCAACTCCCTCTTTAGTCATTACCAAATCAGTTTTAAACGCTATTAAAAAGCCGTTTAAATTGTATTTAAACAATAACTTTTTACCTGATGTTTTAAATATTATTAAGTAAGTATTCATACTAATTTTTGAGTTAAAAAGTTTATTTGTTTCAGTATTACATTCCATTTATAAGGGTTTTCTTCAAAATCCATCCCTTGTGCATAGTAGTTTAATGTTTTGTTTAAAAAGTAAGATTCTGCATACGTTAACTTCATTTTAAAATTACCATCAACAAACTCCTTTTCAATATATTTTTGTTTAAACTTTACAGCTAATTTTGAAGTTATATCGTACATTAACTTTAACTCAGGGGTGTTTAAATTTTGTTTAGTAACTAATTGCCAAATGCCATTTACTACTTTAAGCTCATCGGTATTTAATACGAGTGTTATCTTATCCATTTAAAGCTTTTATTAACATTAAAAAAAAGGTGATTATTAGTAGTATTTTTGCATTTTTAATAATCTTATTTGCTCGTTTCAATTTCTTGTATTCTATGTATGTTAGTTTTTTCATCTAAAGTGTTTGATATACTTATTAATAATATTATAATTACCATTCCGCCTAATATTGCACTTAATAATACTCCAACTATAAAACCTCTTAAATAGGCCTGTGCTGCTATTTGTCTCATAATGTTATTGCTATTTTATTTATTAGTAATTGAAACTTATATTTCCCATAATTAGAAATGGCTTCAGATTGAGTTTTAAACCCTAAGTAATTAGCATAAGCTTGTGAACGCTGGTATTTATTTTTTGCAGCCATTACAGCTTCTTTAAGTTTCATTTTAGGATCAGTTACAAATCGTTTTTTTATACGAGAAATAGACATATCGCTGGTATTGTAATTATTTGCAATATTTTTAAGTGTTTCTCCAGCTACTATTCTTTTAATAATTGTTGGTAGCTCTGATTTTTTAATTTGAGATAGCTTATTACGTTTTGTTCGTATCGTTCTTACTTTACCTCTTATATCCCAATATAAATTGGTGTAGTGATCATTAGAAGGATCTTTATCTTTTCTGTGAAGAGATTGAGAAAAGTCATCACGCATACCATTCCAAGTTTCACATACAAGTTTTGCAACTCCTTGTGTTCTGCCGCCGAAATTTACTTGCTTAATAATGTAATTGTATCGGCTAGGCTTATATGTTTTAATAGAAAGCTCTTTACCTTTGAAAATTAATAAAGTGCCATTTTCATTAACTATTAAATCTAGTATTGGATGTTTTTTAGTTTTCATTATTTTTCATTTAAAGGTTTATCACAATTATTACATTTATTGCTACTTACTTCAATACTATTGTGTTTATGGCTGCACATGCATTTTTTCGCTGCATTTGAAGTTTTAATTTTAGTAGCAGGATACCACAGCCCTGTAAATTCATCCATTGGCATTTAAATAGCTTTTAAATAACTTTTATACACCTTTTCAAATATTCCAACCACTTTAGGTAGTTCCTTTACTGTAAGCCTATCAAATGGCTTATGAAATGGTGTGTGCTTTATACACCAAGCATCTAATCGTTTTAAATCTATTTTACCATTTGGAAGTTCCCAGCGCATTTCATGAGCCATACTCATAATTTTACCCTGCATTTTATCTTTTGGAGATTTATCTACAAATGAGTGAATTAAGTTTTGTGTTTCAAGATGTGTTAATTTAGAAATATCACGAGTTCTGTTATTACTAAACTCTTGTGCTAGGTCATTTTCCATATAAGAAATGCCTTCCTTTGTTAAAATTTGTCTAACATATTTTACTTGTTTTGGTGTCATTTTTGTTAACTTGTTTATTATTAGTGTTTTAACTTGTTTTTATTGCAGCTACCCCTATACTTTCAGCTAGTTTATTGCAAATAACCCCTACTCTTCAGGTGTGCTTTTAACAGTTACCTTTGGTTTGTTATTGGGTTTTTTAGCTGCTACCCTTTTCGTAAAAAACAAAGGGTTTCGTTCTTTTGCCTGCTCTTCAAATACGACATACGGCTCAAAACCTCCAAATCTATTTTTATCAGGAAAGGCAATAAAATCTTTTACAAATAAGCCCATACCACCATCAAAAATGATATCTCTTGTAACTGCCTTATTTGGAATGCCATTTTTTGTTGAGTGTGCTATGAAAATGAAGCCTTTTTTACCAAAGTATTTATTTTTCAAATATTTATAATCTGCCATTGTAAAACCTGTATAATCAAGGCTATCAATAAACACATAATCTGCACTACCTCTTGAACTTAAATAGTTATCTAAATCAGCTATTAAGCTTGTGCCTTCCTCAATATTCTCTAAAGGATCTGCTACTAAAAACTTACCTGAGTTTTCTTGCATTTCATTTCTTTTGGTTGCTGTTTGCAAATCATATCCGTGTCGCTGTTCGTAGGAGAGCCATAATACTTTCCCAAATTGGGATAGCTCTTTTGCCAGTGTAATGCTAAACTCTGTTTTGCCATTACCGCTAAAGCCGTAAATTACAGCTGTAAAATACTTAGGAACTTTCCCTAAAATACCTTTAAACTTACTTGCTTTTAGTGCTAAAAGCTTAAAGGTTTTTTGGTGAAATTGTTTAACTCCTAGTACTTTCATTCAGTTCATTTTTCTTATCATTATAGCGTTCTAATGATGCTATATATTCATTGGCTGCCTTAGACTCAATATTGTTTAGGTTTTGCCCTACCCACTTATCGTTACTATCTTTATATACTCGCTTACCATTTACAGATAATTCCTCGTCAGATAGTTTTTTTATATCTACACTCATTCTATTATAAGCTTGAAAGATTTAACTCAATATTTTTGTATTGGCCAGCTTCATCTTTTACCCAAACTCTGTAGTATGTTTTACTTTTAGGTCTTCTGATAGCCTGCTGAATAAGCTTTACAGCTTCACTAAATAACGGACTGTTTATTTTAGCTTCATGACGTACCAAACTAAGCACTCTATTAGTATCTAGCTTAGCATTTCTTTGTGTTTGAAAGGCATCAAGTATCATTGGTTTTACAAAATCATTACTACTGGTAACATTCTTTTCTAAAAAGGCATAAAACTTACTCTTAGCAGCTTCAATTGTAAGATCATCAAACTTAATAGGCTCACTAATGCTTACTTCAATTTTTATAGTTCTATTAAAATTAAACCATGTGAAATTCCCTTTTGTTTTTTTAGACGACTTTTTAGATGCCATAAAAGCATCGTAAGCCTCCATTGATAAATCACTAATGGTATCTCTAAAAGCAACTAACTTCGCATTTATAGCTAAAGCTTCTCTTAGTATTTTAGCACTTGAACGCTCCATTAAACGTTCTACTTTGTTAATTCGGTTGTAAGGTATATTAGTACCTGATTCATCTTGCCAAACTTGGTCTTTTGCTTTAAAATTTACTACGTTCATATTTTTATTTTTAATTAATTGATAATTCTGATAATTCTTCATTTAAATCTGCTAACTCTTTAATTTTATCATGTCTTAAAATCCAATCTGCTTCAGGATTTTCAGTTAACCAGTTTTCTAATTGTTTAATTCTTGTCTCTAAATTGATTTTCATAATTCGTTTTGTTTTTAAGTATTTTTTTGCAACATCTTCATAATGAGTAAGCTCAAATAAATGTTTTTCAACTGCTCTACTAATTAATGATCTACTGCAATTAATTTTATTTGCAATTTCTGTTTGTTTAAATCTGCTTTTAAATAATAAAAAAGCTATCATTCTACGAGCTTCAGGTAACGGCTTTTTACGACTTTCACCTCTTATATCATCCAAGCTTATATCATACGCTATTACTACTGAAGTTGTAACAATTTCAATCATTATGGATTTCTTTTATAAGCTCTCCAATCATAACAGCATAGCTTTGTTTCATTAAGCTCATACTTAAGTTAAAATAAGCTGAATTAGGGTTGTTTCTTGCTATATATAGCTTTCTACACCAACGTTCATTTAATCCATAAGCATCAGCTAAAAATGCAATATCACGCTTCACCCAATGGTTAATCCACCAGCTCCAAAATAGTTTCTCTTTAGCTATTAAATTGACATAGTCTAAACATCCTTCTAACTCTTCCATTAAATAGTCTAAGCCCATTTTCTCTTGAAACTCAGCATATTCTATACTGCTCCAACCAAGTGTATTTTGCACTTTATTTTTTACTGTTAAGTTTTCGTTTTTTACTTTGGCTATATGTGTTAAAACTGGCATTATGCGGATGCTTTTAAGTTAGCGTGTACCAAAAGCTTAACACTACGTAAATCATCACCACAACTGTTGTAAATACTATTTATAGTTTGCGGATCAGTGATACCATTTGCCTGTACAATTGCAGTTATATCGTTTTTAGAAGGTTTTGGAACTTCTAGGAAGTTTCTACCAATACGAGAGTATATTTCAGCATAGCCTTTCTTATTTCGCATTAAGCCATCATCAATTTTTTTCTTTAAATATGGAGTTGCAATAATTATTAGGCCACATTTTCCTTCTAAAGCATTGTACAATGAAATAAAGAAGTACAACACCTTATCGTTCAACTTATCTGCTTCATCAATTATTATTAATGGATTTTGAAGTTTTAATAGGTTAGTTATTATTTGCTTCATCATTCCTGCAATAGAATATCCAGCGCCATTTTTACCCATTAAGCGTAATATTTCTTCTAAGAAATCACGACTTGTAAAATATTCATTTGCCTTTACTACAAAAACATTTTCTTCTAAAACTAGTTTAGCCGTCTCGGTTTTACCATAGCCAGTTTTACCTATAATACCAAACGTATTTGAGTGTAAACGAGCATCTACAAACAATTGGCTTAAAAACTTATAACCTCTAGTTTCAACAATAACCCACTCATCTTTTTTACTAACTTGTTTTTGTAAATTACGCCAAGCATCATCACTTATGCTTTCCCATTTCTCATTTAATACTAAACTAATGTAACCGTTACTAATGTTTTTTAACAGCTTACTTGCTTTATTGGCACTACCTCCAGCTACATTAGCTACATACTGCCTTAAATCATTTGTAATTTGCATTTTTAATGCATCTGAAATTTGTTGATTTTCATTCATTTTGTTACTTGTTTTAATTAATTTCTATTTAATATTGACTTATAAATATCTATCTCCTCATCACTTTCAGGCTCAATTTCAATGGAAGCTCCATTATTAGCTGCTGTAATAAGCATTTGATCTTTATGAGTAATTTCTTTTACTAATACTCCAGCTTTCAATCTACTTTCCGCATCAATTTTAGCACGTTGAAGTACTTCTTTACGGCTTTCTATTAAGTGTTGTATTTTTGGTAGTACTATTTTCTTTTCTTGTAGTAAATGATTAATTCTAGCTTTATCTCCTTCTTCATAATCTGCAATAGCACTAGGCAATAACTTATATTCATTAGCTAAGAAGCGTAAACCTTTACCATCAGTAATTAAAACCGTAGATAAATCATGATCATCATAAATTACTTGTACTTTTCTGTCTATATGCTCAAAAATGGTATCTTGAGATAATTCATATATTCGCTTTTCACCCAATAATATTGGCGTTACACCTGATGATGTAATTTTATTAGTGTAGCTGTGTCGTTTACCAAATATTTGTAATCTCATTTCAGGAGACAACAGTTTACTTTGTGATTTTTCGCTTTCAGTAAATGCTTTTACCCACTCCTGTTGGCGAGTTAATTCGCAATTTTTACGCTTTGTTTGGCGCATAGCCTGTATAAATAGATCTACTTGCTCTGGAGCATCATCAATTGAAGGAAAATAAGTTGGTTTGAGGTTGTCAGGATTTAATTTTTGCTTTGCTGTAAGGTTATGGCCACTATAGTTATTTGGAAATAATTTTTTAAGCATTGTATGCCAAACTGTACCGAAAGAACGTTCAACATATTTAGCTTGAGAGTTTTTTAATCCAGCTGGCGTAAATGTTCCCATACTGTTATAAAAATGCTCAAGTTCTGTAGTGTTTTTACCACTAATACCCCATCTATCGGTTTGTAATTGTTGCCAGCAGTAAGAATCTCCTGTTAATTCCATTACATGCCTATTGGCATTTCTATAAGCTTCTTTTACTAATTCCTTAGTAACACTTGCTCCCATTGCGTAACCTAAAATATAATCATTGAAAGCATCAATAACTACATACAATACTGGCCTGTGCCAATCATTGCCATTAGCTCTAAAGTATAAATCCAAAACATTGTCATCTGAATTAATTAGTAATAGCGGTGCAGATGGGCGTTTACGTTTACCTTGTTTAGATAGCTTAGTATATGTTTTACCCATACCTTCACGCTCTAAAATAAGCTCGTTATGCCACTTTTTACGCCAGTACCCAACAGCTTCAGGGGTTATGGGCTTTAACCCCTCAGAAATAGCCCATTTATTATATTCTGAAGCTATCGTGGTATCAGCGTGTTTATTTCTTAATGATAATAGTTCTTTTAATAAAGCTTCAGCAACTTCCCCAACAACCTTTTTACTATAACTGTTACCAAACTTGTGTTTTTCTATAAGGGCTTCATAACCGCCCATTTGATAGTATTTAATCTTAATCTTTAAACGTTTAGGAGTTGCTGGTAAGCTTACTTTCTTAGTTTTAATCATATCGCAAGCTGTTTCCCAAAACTTACCAATTGATATATTCAATTCACGCTTTAAAGCGGCCTTATCATTTACCAATCTAATTAGCATATTTAACCAAGTAGCACACTCTGTATAGCGTTGTACATAGTTAATTTGAGCCTTACCATTTAAATTATAGTTTGAACTTGGTAACTTAATACCATTTGGAAGCGTATATTTATGATAGAAGTCCTGAGCTTTAGTATCAAACTCTAAACTTTGTAAAATTGGTTGTTTTGATGCATATATATAAGGGCATCCATAGTATTCTTTAGTAGCTTCCTTGTATTTACTAGGCATTGACTCATATTCAATCAATACTTTTCTTCCGTTACCCCCCACTCCATGAGCTGTTAAATTACCATTACCCCTATGATGATAGAAATTATCTCTATTCATAACAACAGGTACAAGTTCACTGTATTCTAAACATAATGTACTTCCTAGGTAAATCATACTTATAGTTTTACTATTCGTTCTATTTCTTGTATTAGGATAGATTTACTATTATTAGCTAACTCATCTATAGCTAAGACTCTTTGAGCAAGATTACTTTTAGTATCTACTACGCCTGATCTAAGTTTCTTTACGTATGAAACCGAACAGTTAGCTAGTTTTGCAACTTCAGTTTCAGAAAACATATAATTTTTAGATAATGAAATGTCCTTTTTTGTACTTGTAGTGTCTTTTTTAGGACATCTTGTTTTTAATTTTGTATTTTCGCTCATGTATTTTGTTCTTTGCAGTACAAATATACTAATATATTCTAATATTATACAAATATATTCTAAGTTTAGTATGAAAATAACAGATAGAATCAAACAATATATTGATTTTAAAGGTATTACACGATATAAGTTTCATAAAGATTTAGGCTTATCTAATGGCTTTTTAGATAAAAGCAGAGAAATAAGTACTGATAAATATGCGAATATATTAGCGTATTATCCTGACATTAATGCTGAATGGCTTCTTACTGGTAAGGGAAAAATGATAAAAGACATTACAGAAGTAAATGAAGCTCAAGGAGTTTATACTTTAAAAACAGATCGTATTAACAATGGAAATCAACTTATACCATTGTATGATATTGAAGCTGTTGCTGGTTTGGTTCCATTATTTAAAGATGTTTCGGCACAAAACCCAATAGATCACATATCAATACCCAACTTACCCAAGTGCGATGGAGCTATAAAAGTTACTGGAGATAGCATGTACCCCTTGCTTAAAAGTGGAGATATTATTATGTATAAGCAAATACACGATATCGGAAATGATATATTTTGGGGTGAAATGTACTTATTATCAGTAGAAACTGATGATGAAGAGTATATCACCGTTAAATATATACAACATAGTGACAAAGGAGAAGAGTGGGTTAAATTAGTTTCGCAAAACAAAAATCACCAAGAACGACATATACTTAAATCAAGAATAAAAGCATTAGCTTTAGTAAAGGCAATTATTCGCATAAATTCAATGAGTTAAATTACATTTACCCCTTATACAAGTACCTATATTTTACAGCTAAAACAATGTATAAATACAAACACCCTAAGCTAAAAATAGCCATTATTTAGCAAAACTACACCCAAAAACTACACCCAACACTACACCCAACTACTGCATTTTATTCATTTACCCTAAATAAAAAATGGTTGTTTGCTATTTAAAATTAAGCATTTAACTCTGAATCTTAAAAAGGTATCAATACTATTAAAATACCTTTAAGCACTTATTTAATAGTAGTTTAAACAGTTTTTAATAAAATATTAAAGAAACTTTAAAAGGGCATTTAACAATCCTTTAAATAAATTAAGCAAAATTTAAGGTAATTCAATCTATTAGGACATGTGGTTTTTTGTCTATATTTGTTAAAAGCCTTATTCTATGGGAAATATCAGGCAAAAATATAATAAAGGATTAGTACATGTTGTTTTTACCCCCTTAAGTACGATTTACCAATCGCAACTTTTCCTAGCCTAAACCGTTGGCATTAATTAATACAAAATATAAATTTTATAAATAAGTAAAAATGAAAATCGACACTTACACCAAAGGAGTTTTAACAATCATAGCAATTAATTTAACTTTTATGACTTTAAAAGATTTAGAACTCATACCAAAAACATACGCTAATGAAAAACCATTAATTGACAGTTTTGAATTGAATAAAAATTATGGTTTAGTTCCCCTAAATGAAGACGGTTCTATAAATGTTAAAATAAATTCAGGTCAAATTATTGATGTAAACATAAGTCAGATTAATGGTTATGACACATTTTACAAAGATACGGATGGAGCACCAATGCTTTTACCTGTTCACGATTCCATTTATTAAACAAGTTTAACACTGGTTTTAAAAATCTAAAAATGAAAGAAGTTTATTTGGCATATTTCGACCTTTTAGGTTTTAAGGAGTTCATTTTAAACAATGAAGACGAAATACTAATTTAGAAGAATGGGGCATGTTTTTCGAGATATAGAATTTTCATTAAGTTTAGGTAACTATGAAAAACCAATGTCTGGGCTAATATTGGCAGATGTTTCAAATTCAACATTAAATTGCATAAATATTTCTGATACAATTGTATTTTGGACTAATGAATGTAGTATAGAAGCACTCAAAGAACTAATAAAAGTCTCTTATGAATTCAACAGAAAACAAGTCTCTTATAATTTCCCTGTCAGAGGTTCTATAATAAAAGGAAAAATACGATTTGTAAATGGAAATAGTGAGAATAAAAAAGGAGGTTCTTATTCTGTTAGATGCCTTTATGGTAGAGGAATCATAGATGCTCACAATAAAGCTGAAAATCAAAATTGGGCTGGTTCTGTTATAGATAATTCAATTATTAATGATTTAATTAAAAATGATAAAAATTTAAATTTTCTATTAAAATATGCTATTAAATATAAAGTTCCATATAAAACAAATATAAAAGAAGAGGAATATGTATTTAAATTAAGTGAAAAATTATTAAATTCCAAAGCTTTCGAAAATGCTTCACAAGGTATTATTGATACATTTAAACTTGACAATAAATCAATAGATAATCCAAGTGTTCAACTTAAAATTGAAAACACCATATCTTTTTTAAGTTTATTTAAAGAATAATAAACTAATGCCAACACCGTATAAAATTTATGCTTAAATTTGATTTGAAACAAAACGATAAACATACTAACAAACCGATTTGCTTAAACCGAAAATCCTTCGGATTTTAGGTCTCACAAATCTTATACAAAC
>JAMONB010000223.1 GCA_027066745.1 Flavobacteriaceae bacterium | reverse complement strand
TCCATTCGTGCCTCATTACGTCCGAATCTTCGGGGCTGAATGGCATGTAATACTAAAAAACAGATTAACAAAGAGTTAAAATTATTAATATATCGAACTCACGTTATATTAAATCTTTTTGGCTATCGCCCTGCGATTAAAAATCAACATCCAACAACTGTCCGCTAAGTTGTAACAACTCTAATTCAATCAGTTTTGCATCGTATTTTGCATTGTTTACTGCTGTTTTTGTATTCAATAAATTGATTTGTGCTTGTCGAAACTCAATAGAGGTTACTTGCCCTAGTTTATAACGTTCTTGTGTTCTGTCAAAATTATTTTTAGTGGTGATTACATTTAGTTTTTGTGCATTCAGCACATACAATTGATTATGATAAGCTTCCCAGGTATTTTTTAAGGTGTTTTTTAGCGTTTCTATTTGTTGCTCTTGTATAATTTCTTGATTTTCCAATCCAATTTTCGCATTGGCAACTCTTGTTTTTGTATTCCCACCATCAAAAATATTCCATGAGAGATTGATGCCAGCTCTTAAACCTGTGTTTATAGAGTTTGCAAAAAAAGAAGTAGATGGGTTTTTACTTTTATTCCATCTATAAGAACTGGTTAATCCAATAGAAGGTAAATAGCTGCTCTTACTAGCTTTTATACCAAATTTACTGATAGTAATATTTTTTTCGTTTTGCTTAAGGGTTACATTATTTTTTGTTGCATTAGCTAATAATTCTTCAAAAGACAATAGTGTGCTAAAATTCACTTCAGTATCAACAGTATAATTGATATTTTGTTGTTTGCCTAAGATGATATTTAAGTTCCGTTTTGCAGTGTTGAATTGTTGGTTTGCATTGATTAATCTAATACTGTCATTATTCACATCAACTTCAGCATTTAACAATTCTAATTTTGTAGATTGACCATATTCATATTGGTATTGAGCTCTTAATAATCGTTGATTTGAAATTGCTGATATCTCTTTTAAGTTTTCTGTATTTTCTGACAATCTAGCAATTTGAAAATAAAGATTGAATACTTGTAAGTAAGTGTTTTCAATCGTTTCTCTAGCTTCTAACTCTGTTAGATTATAGGTTTCTTTAAGTTGTTTGTAAATATATTTTCTACCCAAACCATCAAAAAGGGTATAGTTTAAGTTTAAAGCAGCGTTGTAGGTTTCGGTTTCTGCACCATTAACAATTAATAAAGAACCATCTTGTTTTTCTATTTCTTGATCGCTTATGTCATAGTTAGCACCTGCGGTTGTATTTAGTATTGGTAAAAATCTTGAATTATAAATACTAGAGTTATTTTTAGCAATTTCAACCCTGTTCTTTGCCAGTTTAATGCCATAGTTGTTTTCTAATGCTATTTGTAAAGCTTCTTGTTTGGTTAATAGCTGTTGAGCATTTAACTGTAAAGATGCAATTATGGCTAAAAAGCTTATGTATATTTTAATGTTCATTTTATTTCTTCTTTGTGTCATTGCGAGAAATGAGGTACGAATGACGTGGCAATCTCTTTATTTAAGATCGCTATATTTTGACAAAAAGGTCAAAGCTCGCAGTGACAAATCTTACTTTATTTTTTTAATCTTGTATCCTGTTTCAAAATTATTATTTTTTGAGAATCAGTTCTCTTCCTTTTGGGAAGGGCTAGGGTTGTGATCCTCATAATTCATTTCAATTATCGCTCTTTCTACTTCTTCTTTTGTAACTTCTTTACCTGTTAGCATCCATTTAATAAATACTTTTATTGCATTAGAAACTGATAATAATAGAGGTAGCATTACTAAGGTCAATACGGTTGCTATTCCTATTCCATAAGAAATTGATATTGCCATAGGTTTTAAAAATTGTGCTTGTCGACTCGTTTCTAATAATAATGGAGCAAGACCAGCAATGGTTGTTAATGAAGTTAAAAAGATAGCTCTAAAACGAGACTTTCCTGCTTGTAATAAAGCTTCATCATATTTCATACCTTCTTTAAGATAAATATTAAACTTTCCAATTAAGACTAGACCATCGTTTACCATAATTCCTATGAGGGCAATAATTCCTAACCAAGATAAAATATTGATTGGAAAGTGATGAAAATAATGTCCCCATACCACACCAATCAAGCTAAAAGGAACTAGGATAAGCAGTACAATAGGTTGACTGTAAGTTCTAAAGGTAAATGCAATGATAATATAGATCAATAAGAGGACAATTGGGCCAACAATTTTTACAGAAACCATTGTCTTTTGAGCTTGTCTATTTTGCCCTTCAAAAAGAGCAGAAATTGTTGGGTATTTTGCTGTAATTTCTGGTATTATAGTAGCTTTAATATCATCTAATACATCAGAGGCACTATCATCTACAGACTTCATATCTGCAGTGATTTGAATTTCACGCTTTCCTTCTAGATGATTGATTGCAACTTCGCCACGTTCAATTTGATAGCTTGCAATTTCTGAAAAAGGAACTCTTGTCCCTAAAGGTGTATTAATCCACATGTCATCTAAGTTTTTTATAGACGATCTATCTTCTTTTTCATAGCGAACATATACGCGAATTTCATCTTGTCCGCGTTGAAAACGCTGTGCTTGAAATCCGAAAAAACCACCACGTACCTGCTGCATAATTCCTTGAAGGTTTAATCCTAAAACATAGGCTTTATCCTTTAATTTAATTTGTATTTCTTTAATTCCTGCAGGGTCATTATCAGAGACATCTTTTAATAACGGATTGTTAATCAAAGCCCTTTTCAATTCTTTTTTTGCGGCTTTTAGTTCTGAAATGTTATGTCCTAATAAAGAAACTGCAACAGGGCTACCGCCAAAATTACTGTTAGAACCAAATGTTAAGCTTTCAATTCCGTTAATGGGACCTACTTTTTTTCGGATGGCATTATTTATTTCTATTGAAGGAAAATCTCTAGCTTCACCTGGTAACAAATTAACAGTTAAGGAAGCCTTAGAAGTGCCTGGTCCTATTCGTTTAATAATGTTTTGTATTACAGGTTTATTTCCAGATTGTTTTTTTGTAAATTCATCATTAATTTCCCAGACCTTTTTTTCAATGCCAGAAATAATAGAATCAGTTATCTTTTCATTGGTACCTTGAGTCATGGTAAGGTTTATAGAAATAAGGTCACTTGCTACTCTTGGAAAGAAAGAAGTACCTACAATACCACCTTGTATTGCACCAATGCTAAATATCAATAAAGCACTGGGTATGGCAAAACCTAAAAATTTATTTTTAAGGAAGAAACGCAGATAAGGTACATAGACTACATCTCTTAATTTCATCAACCATTTATCTGCAACAACATTTACCTTTTTTAAGAAAGTGTCTATTTTGCCAACTTTTTTATCTTCACGTATTAAGGCTTTAGAATGTGCAATATGAGCAGGAAGAATAATTAGAGCTTCAATTAATGAAACGGTTAAGGTTAATATTACCACAGCGGAAACCTCGCTAAAAAAATCACCCATTCTACCATCAATAAAGAAAAAGGTTGAAAAAGCAACTATGGTTGTTAAGATGGCTGAAACAACGGGCGGAATTACTTCAAGCGTTCCGTCAATTGCTGCCTGTATAGGTGTTTTTCCCTTTTCGTAATGGTGAAAAATATTTTCTCCAATCACAATACCATCATCAACTAAAATACCGATAACGATTATCATCCCAAAAAGAGATAAAACATTAATAGTAATTCCTAATTGTGCAGCGAAGATAAACATTCCAAAAAAGGATATCGGAATTCCGAAGGCTACCCAAAAAGCCAATCGTGCATTTAAGAATAATGCAAGAAAAAACAGGACTAATAAAATACCCATAATTGCATTTTTAATCAATAGTTCTGTACGCTGAGTAAGGGTGGTAGAAGAATCACTAGAAATATCTAAATGTACATTGTCATGTTCTTGATTAAATTTGTCAATATAGACTTTTACCTTTTCAGCAGAAGAAATTAAATCTTCATTATTGGTATTGTTTACCGTAATATTAATAGCCGTATTGCCACTAAAAAAAAGTCTATCTGGAGTTTCAGACCAATCATCTTTTACAGTTGCCACATCTTTTAAACGGATTATATTTCCGTTAGGGCTTGCTCTTACTACCAAGTTTAGTAATTCATTGCCGTGATAGGAACGGTTTCTAGCTCGAATTAAATATTCTTCTGTGTCGGTTTTAATTTTACCGCCCGTAACCAAAATATTGGCATTGCTTACAGCATTGGCAACATCTTGAAAGGACAAATTATAAGCTCTTAAATCACTTTCTCTAACAGAAATTGCAATTTCTTCTTCGGGAAAACCAGAAAGTATAACTTGAGAAATGCCGTCTATACCACGTATATCATTTTCAATATTTCTGGCATATTTTTTTAAGGTGGTTAATGGGATATTGGTGCCACTCAATGAAAAACTTATGGTAGGACGCATGGTTTCTACCTTAGCAATTACAGGAGGTTCTAAACCAGAAGGAAAAGAAGGAACACGGTCAACAGCATTTTTAACATCTGCCAAAACCACATCTATATTTTTTCCTTTGACAATTTCAACATTAATAGATGCTGAATTTTCTTTAGAAACCGAAGTAATACGGTCAATACCTACAGTTCCTTTTAGATTGTCTTCAATTTTTAAGACCACACCTTCTTCCATTTCTGTTGGTGATGCCCCTGGATAATAGAGGCTAATTCTAATCAACTGAGAATCAACCAGAGGAAAGAATGAAGAGAGCATTGCTTTAGATCCGATAATTCCGAAAATTACAGCAGCAAAAATGATGACATTAACCGCAACAGGAAATTTTATAAAATAGCTTATTATTTTTTTCATTTTTTAAAATATTTTCTCGCAAAGTCACCAAGACGAGAAGTTTGTAAGAATACTAAATGTTTATTTATTTTTTAGGCTCTTTCTTTTTTTCTTTAGCGTTCTGTCTTTGACCTGTAGACTTATTTGTGAGAATTTCAACTTTCATACCATCATAAGCACCAGGTACAGGCTTAGATAGGATTAGTGTTCCATTCTCAATATCTTTAAGAATAGCATTTTCAGCAGAAAAATAAACAGGATTTATATCTATCAAATTCAATATGGAATCATTAACAACAAACAATTGTTTGTTGTCTACTAATAGTTTTCTAGACACTTCAATGGCATTTTTTTCAGACTTGGCAATCAGATTGGCTTCTAAATACATTCCTTCTTTTAAGGTCTTACCTGCAACTTGAATATATGCTTTAATAGTTTGTGAAGTCGCATCAATTTTACCATTTACACGAATTACTTTACCTGTATATTCGCTTGTGTTTTCAAGATTATGTAGTTTAACAACATTCCCTTTTTTTAATAAATCTGCAAAAGTAGCATTAACCGACACTTCCATTTCATAGACACTAGGGTCAATAAATTCTCCTAGTTTTTGCCCAGCCCTTACTAAAGTTCCTGGTGTAACTAAGGCTTCTGTTAAAATGCCTTTAAAAGGAGCTCGTAAACTATACTTGCCCAGTTTCACCTCTAAGTTTTTAACATTATAATATGTTGTATTAATACCTCTACCAGAAATAAAATATTTTTCTTTATCAGTATTGATAGTTGGTAGTTTAGGGGTTGTTTTATTGATATCAAAGCTATTTAAATAGTCTTGCCATTTTTGATATTCATTGGGATAGTCTAAGCGAATATCAGGTAATATTGCTGTAATTTTATTGTAAAAGTTACTTTTTTGAGATTGTAGATTGGCATAGAACTCATCACTATTAATTCGTAAAAGAGTTTCACCTTTAGTATAATATGTTCCAGCTTTAAATTCTTTAGTGCCAATTTTTAATACCCCTTGAACTTCTGCAAAAAGTTGAATTTTATGTTTTGCCGTTAAATTACCACTTGCAGTAATTATAATAGGAACCTCTTTGTTTTGTACCGTATCTACAGTTACTTTTTTAACAATTTTATCGAATTTTGGTTTTGGTTTCTTTTTATTAGCAATAAATAGTTTAGAGATTAAAACAGCCCCTACTAAAAGTAATATTCCAATTGCTATGGTTAGTATTCTTCTCATAATGATTCTTTAAAGTTTGCTTGTATTTTTTGTAATATATTTATAATTTGTCCTTTTTCTTTAGTAGAGATATTTTGTTCTACAGTATCCATAATAAATTTTATAACAGGTCTCGTTTTTTTAAATACTTCTTTTCCTAAAGCTGTGATATATACTTTATTGATGCGTTTATCTTTTTTACATTGTTTTCGGGTTATATATTTTTTGTTTTCCATTTTTGATAGCAAACGCGTCAAAGAAGATTTGTTTCTAAGAGTAAGAAATGCCAATTCATTTTGATTTAAGCCATCTTGTTCGTGTAATTTTTTTAAGACGATCATTTGCTCTTTTGTAAGGTCTAATCCGCTGCTGCTTAAACCTTCTTGTAAATAGTAATCCACTATTTTAACGGTCTTTCCAAGCCATGGAGCGATACAGTTTTCATAATCAATAAATTCGTCTTCAGATTTCATGTGGCAAACATACAACATTAATTGATTAGTTGCATATGCAACTATTAAAAGTTTTGTTAAAGAAATACTTATACTATCTTTGAAGAATTAAAGAGACTACATGAAATTAGATATACTCGCTATAGGAGCACACCCAGATGATGTAGAGTTAGGTTGTTCAGCAACATTAGCCAAAGAAATTTATTCAGGAAAAAAAGTTGGGATTCTCGATTTAACTAGAGGAGAATTAGGCACGCGTGGTTCAGCAGAAATAAGAGATCAAGAAGCAGCAGCTGCCGCTAAAATATTAGGAGTAGCAGTGCGAGAGAACCTCGCTTTTGCAGACGGATTCTTTGTGAACGATAAAGAACATCAATTAGAAGTCATTAAAATGATTCGCAAATACCAACCAGAAATTGTGTTGTGTAATGCCATTGACGATCGGCATATAGATCATGTCAAGGGAAGTGACTTGGTTAGTGATGCCTGTTTTTTATCAGGCTTGCGAAAAATAGAAACGCGTGTAGGAGGGAAGCCACAAAAAGCATGGCGACCAAAACATGTATACCATTATATACAATGGAAAAACATAGAGCCAGATT
This sequence comes from Flavobacteriaceae bacterium, assembly GCA_027066745.1. Taxonomy (GTDB): domain Bacteria; phylum Bacteroidota; class Bacteroidia; order Flavobacteriales; family Flavobacteriaceae; genus Aureibaculum. The sequence goes on along the minus strand of JAMONB010000223.1, from coordinate 3,429 downwards.
TTGTAGTAGATGTAACTGGCTATCTAGATAAAAAATTAGAAGCTGTAAAAGCCTATGGTTCACAATTTTTTGATGCGAAGAGTAAAGAACCTATTTCACCCATAACAAGCAAAAACTTTTTAGACAGTATTAGCTATAGAGCACAAGATTTAGGCAGATTGATTGGTGTAGATGCTGCCGAAGGCTTTACCGTAGAGCGTTATGTGGCCGTTGATAGCTTGGATGATTTGATGTAGATTTATAGTGGTATGAGGGTAGGCTTGTATTAATAGGAGGTAGATGCTTTGTTTTATTTCTGTTGTTTTCTTAACGCTTGAACTGCTTGTTCAATACCTTTTTCGGATTTTTCTTTATTCCATTCATCCCAAAAATTAATTGTTGCACTACTTGGTTGAATTTTAGGTTTATCAATTTTTACTCTACTTGGAAGAAGTGAAGCATCTCCAACGATTAAGGCTTCTCCAATATCTAAAATTGGTAATAATTCTGAGAAATCTCCCAAATTATCAGGAAATAGTCTTTTAATAACATTTTGGTCATCTGGATTTGTAAGTCGCATTGCAATAAAATTACCGCATTGACTTAAAATTGTTTTATTTACATCAGAAGGTCTCTGACTAATTACAACAAGAGAAATTCCATATTTCCTACCTTCTTTTGCAATTCTTTCAAAACTTTGCAGTCCTTTTTCTTCCATTCCGCCTTTAACATTTGCAGGTAGATATAAATGTGCTTCATCACAAAACAGAGCAATCGGATGCCTTTTATCATCTTCCATCCATTGTTGAATAGAAAAAATTAATCTTCCAATTAAACCTGTAATCAAAGGAAGTATATCAGATGGAACTTCAGAAAAGTCTATTATTTTTAACCCCTTTTCATTTCCAAAATCGAGAAGTCTATTAATAAGTGAAACAAACCAATCAAAGTCAAGAAGTTCTTTATCAGCATTAAAGATGAAATTTAATCTTTTATCTGCTTGTTTACTTTTGAGCCTTTGAATAAAACGTGTTAATTTACCGTGTAAAGGTCCTTGTTTTTGTGCTCTTGCACCTTCGACCATTTCGGTGTCTTTTTCTTCAAGTGCTGATAGAACATCACTTAATTTATAAGGTATAGGACTTTCAACGGTAAAATTATCTAATATATCTTGCTTGTTTTCTGTTTCAAGTATTTCTTTTTTATGTTTAATTATTAAATCAAAAAGTGTTCTTGATTGATTTGGTGCATTACTATCACTTCTGTCTAATAAAAGTGCTTCAATTTCTTCATAAGACAAAAGCCAATAAGGAAAGAAAATAATGTTATCATCTGATGGTTTATCAGAAGGACCTGCAATTTTCAATAAAGTTGTATTTGGTAAATCCTTTAATGGTTTATATTCACCGTGTAAATCAAATACGAGACTATTTATTGATTTGAGAGATGCTGCTTTCTCCAAAATATTTGCAACTGTCCAAGATTTTCCAGAACCTGTTCCGCCAACTATTACAGCGTGTCTTTGAAAAAACTTATTCCCATCAAGGTTAGCATCTGACATTTCCGAAATAGTATATTTTCCTATTTTTAAAGGGTTTTCACTATTTGAAGATATAATATTCATAAACCTTGATAAATCTTCACCTTGTAATAAAAAGCAGTCTGCATTAATACTTGGAACAGTATTTAAGGTTCTTTTAAACACATTCTTATCAAGACCTGTTTTTTCAAGTAATGTGCCGACTAAATTTACTTTTATAAGATTTTCAACAACAAAGTCAGGTTCGCTACTTTCGTCAATTTTGTCAGAAATTGCTTTTCTCATTATTTTTGAGATAAGTCCAATTATTTTTTCACCTGTTTTTGTAGATCGTATTTGTACAATCTGATTAACCTGTACACTGTTTAACAACTCTTCATTATCAACTTTTACGGATATATTACCTGTATCAACACTCTGAACTTTTCCGATTAATGTTTCTGTACTCATATTATAATATTTTCATAAATTTATCTAATTGCCAAAAATCACCTTCTAACTCAATTTCAGTTTTATCAGTTGTGTTGTTTTCTTTATATGTAACTTTTGTTTTTCCAGTTTCACTTTCTTCAAAAAGAATATATTTTTCAGCATTTTTTAATTCTTCATAACTACTCTCTGATACCTTTTTAGTAATTAAAACAATTGGTGTTCCTTTTTTTACTTTTGCTTTTATTTTTGGTGTTAAATGTTCATCATTAAAACCGAAACCAACAACAAGAAAACTTGATGCTTTTTTAATTAAATCATCTGCTTTTTGTATCAATTCTCTATAAGGACTATTGTATGCTTCTTTATATTTATTTTTTCCAGGTGCAATTATTTTCGGAACTTCTTCATTGGAAATTGTTGATAAGAAACGAATTTCAGCATCTACGTCAAACCAATTTAAAGAACCGTGTACTTTTATTAAATTAACGATTTCTTTGTCTTTAAAATTAGTTTCATCAAATATAGAAAGCACTTTGCCATTAAAACCATCAGTATATGGTAAATTATGATATGACATTATATGTTCGAGAACTCTGTCGTAATTCGTAGTAACAATATTTACAACTTTTGGATGTGCTTCAATAAATTTATCAATCATTGATTTTATTCCATTGAAATTATCAGTTTCATCTGTTATTATTCTTTCTAAAACTGAAATATCAGCATCATTTACTTTTTCCCAAATCACTTTTTTAATTTCAGGCATTTGTGCTTGATACTTTTCTTTTCCAAGTTCGATTTCTAAATTGTCATTTGTTGTGTCAAAATCTTCAATTTTTTCTTTCAATTCTTCATTTAAAGACCACATACTTGGTAAACCAAAAGAAATTGTTGCTCCAGAACCCCAAATAATCAATGGTGGATTTTTCAAGAAATTTTGCACAATCTTGAAAATATTTTCTTGTATGTTATCTTGATTTTCCATTATGCAGTTTTCTTTTCTTATATCTACTAATTTAACTTCATTTTTCTTTTCAGCTTTAACACAATAGAAGAAATAGCCAACAGTATTTATTTAACATTTGATGCCGATATTTTTCGTCCAGCATCAATTAATATTATATTTTTTGAGTTTTCTAATTTTAATTCTTTCAACACTCTTTGTACTTTATTATATTCTGTTGCATCAAAATATAGGATAACTTTTATAGATTTTTTTGTACTATTTGCTTTTTCATAAACTTCAACTTGTTTAGCAAGGTTCTGTCTGATTTTTGAATTTGAGGCTAATTTAAATTCTATTAAAGTTTTATCTTTTGAACCTTTAGAAATTGCATAATCAACAGGGCCTCTTCCGTTATTTGGTTCTCTATTGACATCAAAATCAGATGCAAACCAAGTAAGTCGATAGATTATTTGTAAATCTTCTTCCCTTTTAATTGGTTGATGGTCAACATAAAATAAACGATATCCATCAT
>JAMONB010000222.1 GCA_027066745.1 Flavobacteriaceae bacterium | reverse complement strand
TCCATCGTTTTTTATACATTCATCGATAAATATCTCTTCTACTTTAGACTCAAGTTTGTTATTAGCTTGCATAGGCTACCACCTTAACTTTCTGGTTCACAGGAGAATAAATAATAATCTTTTCGGAAGTATTATTGTAATAAAATGTGAAGTTAAAACTGTTGAATCTTCTCAAAATATAACTTGTTTCATTTTTCTTATTGTAAAGGGACAAAAATATCATAGTGTTTGGATCGCAAGTTACGTTCATTGTAATATTTTTGCCTAAGAACTTTTTATCAAAATTGATTAACGCAACACTAAATTTTTTCATATGGAAAATAGCTTTATTATGTTTCGGAGTTAGGTTTACAATAACACTAACTTTCGAACGTTGTGTTTTACATGGAGTAGGATAAAATTCTAACATAGTGGCAAGGGTAACTAAGAAGATTGATAACACAACTAAGATTCCAACTCTCATAAATTTTAATTAAAATTTATATTATTTAAATTTTAAAAAATATATATGAGTGAGTTACTAAACGAATGCTCCTATGTTTTAAATATGTTCGTGTTCTTATTCGTAATAGTCACAATTGCAAGTAGTATAATCTATTTACTTATAAGTCCAACGCCATACTCTGTAATTTTAAAAATTCTTGAGATTGATGTGGTAATAAGCGCAGTTATGCTATTTTTCGTGCTTCTTTATTATAATATAGCTCGCTTCGATCTAATTGCTATTTTATTTTTAGTTTCACTTTTCACTTTGCTTTTAATTAAATATTTACCTAATCCGTTCGCAGTATATCCTTTACTTTTATTTATACTCATTTTCATAGACGTTTTATCAGAAGCTCCAATACTTCCAATAGTATTTTTACTTTTCGTTGTTTTGTTAATGTTGCTTGCGCTAACGGGTAAGTTTTTGCCAGTAAAAAGAATATACGTTATGTTCCCGACGGAGGGCTTTGCTGTTTCCTTAGCAATTTCACTACTTCCTATTTTAATGTTATTAAGACTAAAACTATCATACTAAATATAAAAGAAAGAAAAGAAGCAAGCTAAGTAATAAATCATCGCTGTATTTTTCTATTTTTTCTGATTTTAGAATAATAACAAGTTGAGAAACGAGTAAGAATAGATAAAGAACCAAAATTCTGAAAGCCAAAGTGTAACCCTTTAGAGCAAGTACAATGATTGTGAAAAAGTCGCTTCCAGGGAGAATTGTATTAACAACGCAACCCGCAAGTAACAAAAGTACTACTACATCATAAAACCTGTCGAAAGCTAACAATATTAAGGTATAAAACACAGTAAGGAGTAAAGGTGCGGCGACTACAATTATGTATTTGTTTACATTTTTAAGGTGTGGTATAATTACAAATCCTCCTTCTAAGGTGAAATGACTAAACAACAAATATATTTTGTTTATTTGCTTGTGTGTGAGAAAATAATAAGTTAAAGCGTGGATGGACTCGTGGAACAGCGTGTAAAAAAGTAAAAAGATTAGAATATAAACTTGCAGTATAATTGAAACCGTTTTGTTTTTTGTTTGCGTTATTGCGATAAAATATAAAACAATTCCATAGGCAAGGTAAATATAATGTATTTGAGGCATCGAGAACGATACGAGCACGCCAAAAAGTATGTATAAAAATATAAGTGCTTTCAAGATCGAGTTCATAAATTTATATAATATATAATATGTTATAAAAATAATATGAAAGAAGACATACTAATATACTCAACAGCTATAATTCTTGCCCTGTTAGTAACGAGCTTGATAATGTTTAACCAATTTCTTAGCATAGAATTGATAGTGTTGTTAATAGTGAGTATACTATACTACTTGTTTAAGGATAGCTTCATAAGTAAAATAGCTCTTGTTCTTAATTTGATAGTAATTTTATTCATTTTGAAAGTAATTCTTTCGACACACTTCGTAGCTTACTCAGTGTTTTTAAACAATGTTAAGTTAACAAAAGTTACAAAACTAAACACTAATTATATTGAAAGCGTGTGTGTTTTGAGCTCGAATAACTACGCAACTGCTCAAATAAAGTTAAGCAACTTAACTTACTACGTTTTTGCGATGAGTTGTAGTAATAAAATGTGTTGTAAAGCTATCAATTTAATAGTTCCAGAAAAGAAGATATTAGTTAACTCCGATTCAAAATCATACTTAGTTTATTTAAAAAACAGTACCCAAATTAAC
>JAMONB010000221.1 GCA_027066745.1 Flavobacteriaceae bacterium | reverse complement strand
AATACCGCCACCAATAACAATTACACTTTTGCTCATCTTTTAGAATTACAGAACTAAATTAAACATTTTTTTAATAAAAATTTGGAATATTAAAATACAACGCATTCTATGGATAAAACCAACTAAAAACACAATTATTTTTACGCAACAAATTTATAAGTATTTACATATGGTGTTTGTCGTTTTACAACAGCAAAAACTCTATGTAAAAGTTTATTTCTAACGTTGTTCATTACCAACATTTTGTTTTTTCCTTCGGATACTTTTTTATCATAATAAGTACTTATTTGAGCATCCCATCTCTTTGCATTTAGTGCACACATATTAATTAATGATTTTAATTTTTTATCAGCAAAATGATGCACTTTTGTGCGTCCATTTATACTTGTTCCTGATTGAAATGGAAATGGTGCAACACCTGCATAACAAGCCAATTTTCTAGCATCGCTAAATGCTGTAAAGTTTTTCGTAACTATTAATAAATAAACACTAGTTTGTGTCCCAATTCCAGGAATGGTTTTAATTAATTCAAAATTTGTTTTTAAGTTTATATTGAGATTAATAACTGTTTCAATTTCATTTTCAATTTTACCTAAATTCTTTTTTAAATTCTTTATGATACTATCATTAATTCGATACGTATCTTTAGTTAATTGCTTTGGCAAAAAACCTTTAGACTCATAGGTATGCCTAAAAATAGATATTGCTTTTACTATTTTATCTCTTTGATTGTTAAGTACTTTTAGTTTTTCAATATCAAATTCATTGAGCGTTGATACTTTTAATTTAAATTGGTTTGAAAGTACATAATGTGCTATCATTAATGCATCTTTAATATCAGATTTACCTCTTGTCATTCCTTTTGATAAATGTATTTCTAATGCTGGAACCATACTAAAATCTATTTTTAATTCACTTAGAATAAGTGATAAATAATAACCATACAATCCTGTATTTTCAAAACAAACAATTATTTCTTCTTTGTTAAATTTTGATTTTAAACTGTTAAAATATTTTTTAATTTCTTTAATATTATTGCTTATTGAAAGACTGTTTTTAACAATACTATTTTTAGAATTAATCCCTACAATATCAAGAGTTAGTTTTGATATATCAACTCCTATAAAAATCGAATACTTTTTCATACCTTTGGTTTTAGATGAATAAAAATGTTGAATAATATTAAAGCCTTTAGTAGATCTGAAAATCTATCATTCTATTTGATACTAATTCAACTTGAAAGAGAAGGCTGAGGACTAATGCGTTGGATAGTTCTATAAAACTGGCTACATAGCAAAGTTCACCTCAGTTTCTCTTTTTAAAATTACTAAATTTAATTGAATACAAAGTAAAGGCTACACTTGTAGAGTTAATTCTAAAAACATAGAGCAATGCAATTATCAAAAACAGAAGAACAATTAATGTCATATTTATGGAAGCTTGAAAAGGCTTTTATGAGAGATTTGTTAAAAACATATCCAGAACCCAAACCCGCAACCACAACTGTAGCTACACTGATAAAACGAATGACAGACAAGGGTTTTGTTGCTTATAAATTATATGGAAATTCTAGAGAGTATTATCCACTAGTAAAAAAGAAGGATTACTTTTCTAAGCAAGTAAACGGATTAATTAAGAATTTTTTTAACGATTCTGCTTCACAGTTTACTTCCTTCTTTACACAAGAAACTAATTTAACTAAAGAAGAATTAGAAGATTTAAAAAAAAAAGAGATCAACAAATAAAAGAGAAATAACCATCATGAACTTTACAATAAATATGAAATTCTCTACTAGATTCCTCCCCTTTTTTAAGGGGAGGAATTTTTATTTATAAATTAATTTACAACTTCTTTACATACTTTGTAATGATAACAATTTGCTGACTCCCTACTCTACCTTCAATATATTCCTCATTTTCATGATCTAATGAAATTCTTCTCACTGCTGTACCCTGTTTGGCAACCATACTAGATCCTTTTACTTTCAAATCTTTAATCAATACTACAGAATCACCTGCTTTTAAAACCACACCATTTACATCTCTATGTACAAGTGCAGTTTCTTCTTCTTGATCTTCACCTGTGGCTCTTGCCAAAGTCAATGCTTCATCATCGAGATACATCATGTCTAATAAATCTTGTGGCCAGCCTTCAGCACGCAATCTATTCAACATTCGCCAAACCATAATTTGAACAGCC
>JAMONB010000220.1 GCA_027066745.1 Flavobacteriaceae bacterium | reverse complement strand
CGATGCTAAAAAAATGACATCAAATGTTGTATATCAGTGCCCAATGGATTGTGAAAAAGGAAAAACGTATGACAAAGAAGGAAATTGCCCTATTTGTAATATGCCTTTAAAAGCAAAAATGGTTAATAATGAAGAGGTGAAAGAATAAGTAATAAAAGGTATTAGGCATCATTGAAAATAAATTTCTAAATTTTATTTTTTAATAAAATATTTGCATAGAAAAAAAGTTTATCTATATTTGTATACTAAATATAAAGAATATTAAGTATGAGTTACTCTTTATCCTTTACAAAATCAATCTTAGTTGTTATTTTTATCTCTGATAAAATACGACAAAAGCAATTTGATTATTTGTCTACTACTGATATTTCCAAATATTTGAGCATCCCCAAACCAACATTAGTAAAAATATTACACAACTTGAATGTAGCTAACATTATTGAAACTAAAGAAGGTAAGAATGGAGGGATACGATTAATGAAAGAACCTTCTAAAATTACTGTCTTAGAAATATTAGAAGCAATGGAAAAAGGAAAACCATTATTTCAGACTACTTATAATATTTTAGCTAATGCAAAAAGACCTAACAACGCTCAAAAGTCTATTAGAAATGTATTAAATGATGCCGAAAACCAACTAAAAAATGAATTATCTAAAAAAACAATAGGACAAATACTTATCGAAATGAATACTTAATTTTTTTAAGATAACTAAATATACAATATATAACGTAAATTAATATGAAATTTTCAAAATTCTTTTCAAATCTACAAGAAGCACCTTGGTATCGTTCCTTTCTAGACCCATTAATTACTGAAATAGGTAATGAAGGAAAATTATTAGACATTGGTACAGGTTCTGGAAAACTAATTCAAATACTTTCTGTTGAAAAAAGTATTGATTGTATTGGTGTTGATACAAATGATGATATGCTTAAAGAAGCAAAAATTAAGTTAGATAACGATAATATTCAATTACTTAAAATTGAAGCAAATCAGAAATTGCCACTCGAGAATAATAGTTTTGATTATATCACTATTTGTAGTGTTCTTTTTCACTTAAAAAATAACGATATTGATTTAATGCTAAAAGACGCAAAAAGATTATTAAGAGAGAATGGAAAAATAATTGTTTTGACACCAACAGGGAAAGGTAACTTTTTTAAGTTATCAAGAAACTACTTTTCTCTTAAAAACTATGGCATTTATATATGGTATTCTGTAACAAAAAACCGTGCAAGACTATGGAATAATAACAAATATCTTGAAGAGTATACAATTCAAAATAAATTAGAATATAAATCTAAAACTGTAATGAATGGTTTTGCACAAATAGAAATAATAGAATAATTAAAAAAATGCTTAATCAATTTAAAAACAAATAAATGAATGTAAAAACAAAAAATAGAATAGGAAATGGAATAAACTATTTGCTATCCGCAGTACTAATAATTAGTGGAATATTAAAATTAATTGGTTTCGAACCTTATATGGATGTAATTAAAGGACTTAATCCTAATTATTACGAAAACATTTACTTGATTGGATTTGTAGCTATTATTGCAGGAATATTATTTGCAATACCAAAAACTTTCACATTTGGTTTTATAGCAACGCTTGTATTTTTAGGAGGAACAATATCTGCTCATATGCAAGCAGGAGATAACTTCATTCCTCAAATAATCTTTGTATTTATGACAGCTTTATCTGCCTATTTAAAAAAACCAGAATGGTTTAATGGAAAGTAACAAATACTTAATAAAGTGTAAATTCAAAAGGTTTGCACTTTATTGTTTTTCTTTTTTGTACCGAAAAATTGCAACAATTTAATACCCACCACTCATAAACAAAAAGTTATCATAAATGTATTGAAATCTGTCATTCTCAACTTGATTGAGAATCTCATTTTTTTGTTACAATAAATTCAGTTCGCCTGTTTATTGCATGTTCAGCGTCAGAGCATTTCACATTATTTTTACATTTGTTAAGTAATTTAGTTTCCCCAAAACCAGTAGCTTTTATCCTGTTTGGATCAATTCCTTTTGAAATTAAATAATCTTTGGTTGCATTAGCTCTTTTTATAGATAGTTGTAAATTATAATCATCAGGCCCTCTGCTATCTGTATAATAATTTATTTCTATTTTAATAAAAGGGTTTTGGTTCATATTATATATCACTTTGTTTAATTCAAGTTTAATTTTAGT
>JAMONB010000219.1 GCA_027066745.1 Flavobacteriaceae bacterium | reverse complement strand
CCCGATTTTTATTGATGACACCCCATCATTGTCAATATTTGATTTACGTGCAAAAGCAAGGCGTTTGGCTTCGCAGCATGGCGTTAAAATTGTAATTATAGATTATTTGCAATTGATGACTGCAGCTTCGGCAGGTGGTAATAGAGAACAAGAAATTTCTACTATTTCTAGAAATTTAAAAGCATTAGCAAAAGAATTGGCAATACCTGTTATTGCATTATCTCAATTGTCTCGTGCAGTTGAAACTCGTGGAGGTAGTAAGCGTCCGCTATTATCAGATTTACGTGAATCTGGTGCAATTGAGCAAGATGCTGATATTGTTTCATTTATTTTTAGACCTGAATATTATGGACAAACAGAATGGGATGATGATGAGCGTACACCATGTGAAGGTCAAGGTGAATTTATTGTTGCCAAGCATAGAAATGGAGGTTTAGAAAATATTAGATTGAAATTTACGGGTCATTTAGCTCAGTTTTCAGATTTGGAAGAGAGCTTTGCAACAGAATTCCAATCAAAAATGAATGAGACTATTGATCCTCAAAATTATCAGAATCCACACAATGCTTTTGATGATATTCCTGATGATGGTGATGTGCCTTTTTAATCACTCATTAAGGATTTAAGGCTTCTATTAAAATATTTTTTCAATGTATGTCTCTTGTTCTTGGGGCGAGACCGTTTTATTTTACCAATAAAAATTATAGAAGCTGCTTTTTTAGTTTTCGGATTTATAGGTTCAAGTATTTCTTCAAGAACAAATCCATTATCTTGAAATAGTTTTTTCCATGTTTCTAATGTTCTAAAATACCATGGTGGAGGATTTGTGAAATTATCACTAAAACCTGTCCATGAACCTTTTCTCCATTCATCTTTATATGCACTATCGCTTTCTGCAGCTGGGTGTATAGTTTGAACAATAAAATAACCGTCATTATTTAGTAGATTGGGTACACTTTGAAATATTTTAGTTACAGATTCATTTCCCAGTAAAGAAAAATTGCAAACAACCACGTTAAATTTTTTCTTTATTGTTTTTTGAGATAAATTTTCATAAGATACTACTTGAAACTCACCACCACCTTGTTTATTTGCTTCACGGATTAATTCTGGTACAATGTCAATGCCATAAGTCCAGACTTCTGATTTATTTAATTCTCTAGCCAACCAACCTTCACCACATCCTATATCAAGTACCGTTTGAGGTTTTTTTTGTAATATGGTATTGGTTATTGCTTTATTTGTGACTAGAATTCTACTTTCTATTTCATTATTACGAATCGCATCAACCCATGGTTTTGCATTTTGCAGCCAAGAGTTAATAATGTTTTTGTCAGAAAATGCCATTTTTACAATTGAAATAAATACTTTTTTAATTAAATGAGTTCTAGTTGTTTAAATTTTGCTTCAATCATTATTTGATAAGTTTTTTTCAATTCCTCATCAAGAAAACTTTGATTGATTGATTTATACCATGCCTCTGGTAATTTTTTGAATTTATTAAAAACATTCTCAATAGACTTGTCGTTCATACCACTTGTATTCATGCTACTTGAAAAATCTTTTCTCTTTATTTTTCCTTATAAAACCACCTGCTTTGCAGGTGGTCATGTTCTGATGGCTTTGCCTATCTTTGTAGTATGGGTAAATATAAGAAACTTAGTCATGTGATTTATAAATGTGAATATCATATAGTTTGGGTTCCAAAGTATAGGCTTCGAATATTAAAAGGAGATATAAAGACATTGTTGGAGAGAGATATTCTTTTGCTTAGTGAATGGAAACAATGTGAAGTTCAGGAATTAAATATTCAAGAGGATCATGTTCATTTACTTATTTCGGTACCTCCAAAAGTTTCTATATCAAAATTGATGGGAGTGCTAAAAGGAAAACTAGCAATAAAATTATTCAAGAGTTATCCTAAATTAAAACAGAAACCTTACTGGGGAAATCACTTTTGGGCAAGAGGCTATTTTGTAAGTACAGTTGGTTTAGATGAAGAAATGATACGGAAATATGTAAAACATCAAGAGAAAGAAGAAAAAATCATTGAAGATAACCAACAGAAGTTTGATTTTAAAACAGACCTTTAAGGCCCCTTTTAGGGGCAGTCTAAAGCCACCTTCTTAGAAGGTGTGATATTTACTGATAACAAAAAAGTCGGTGATCACTACTGGTCAACCTATACTATGAGTATTATCAATAAC
>JAMONB010000218.1 GCA_027066745.1 Flavobacteriaceae bacterium | reverse complement strand
CAATGAAAATGAAGCTATTGCCACAGTAAAACATAAATGGATCAATAAAAACCCTTTCAAATCATTATATTGGGCTATTCAGGGTATGGCTTCAGAATTGGCAACGGGAATTTTAGTGATGAAAAATATTGCCGAAAGTGGCAAAAAAATATCAATGCTAGTTACCTATCAAACAGGAACTTTTACAAAAAAAGCAACGGGGAGAATTAACTTTATATGTAAAGATGGTCATTTAATAAATGAAGCTATTGACAAAACTATAGCAACCGGAGAAGGTGAAACCGTAACCATGATTGCTGAGGGATTTGATGAAAGTGGAGATTCGGTTTCTAAATTTGAATATCAATGGAGTTTGAAGGTTAAAAGTTAGGCGAATAAAATTAATTTTAAGATAGAGAATGAAACGAGCATTATTTCCAGGATCTTTTGATCCATTAACTTTGGGGCATTATGATATTATTAAACGCGGCGTAAAACTTTTTGATGAAGTTATTGTAGCTATTGGCATCAATGCTGAGAAAAAATACATGTTTTCTTTAGAACAACGCAAACAGTTTATTGAAGAAGCTTTTAAAGATTTTAAAAAAGTAAAAGTTGTAACCTATAAAGGTTTAACTGTAGATTTTTGTAAAGAAGTTGATGCTGAATTTATTTTAAGAGGCTTAAGAAATCCTGCCGATTTTGAATTTGAAAAAGCTATTGCTCATACTAACAGAACACTTACAAAAATTGAGACTGTATTTTTATTAACGTCATCTAGCACTTCATATATTTCATCTTCTATTGTAAGAGATGTGATTAGAAATAATGGGAATTATAAATTATTGGTTCCTGATAGTGTAAGGGTTGATTAGTCTTTGGTCTTTGGTCTTTGGTCTTTAGTCTTTAGTCTTTAGTCTTTAGTCTTTAGTCTTTAGTCTTTAGTCTTTAGTCTTTAGTCTTTAGTCTTTAGTCTTTAGTCTTTAGTCTTTAGTCTTTAGTCAAAAATGAAAATATCAATAACCAAATAACATATTAGCTCAATAACTTATCCAACTTTCTGCAAAAAAACCTCTGCCATCATACACCTAGCACTTCCGCCTCCACAAGCTTCAATGGTGTCTAAAGAACTTGATAAAATTTCGCAATTTTTTTCAATAACCTGAAGTTGTTTCTCAGTTAAAGACAGGTGAGCTGCTGTACTCATCACCATAAACCTCTTTCCATCCTGATTTCTTAACTGTAACATATTTCCTGCAAAATATTCTACTTGTTTTTCAGTAATAGCAATAACTTCTTTAGCATCTTCTTTTAAATGTTTAAGCACATTCTTTCGTTCCTTTTTATCATCAATACTATCTAGACAAATTACAGCAAAATTCTCTGCCAAAGCCATCAAAACATTAGTATGATATATTGGTAATCGTTTACCTTCAACAGTTTGGTAAGCAGTAAATAATACAGGTGTGTATTCAAAATCTTCACAAAATTCAATGAGTAAATTTTCATCTGCTCGTTCAGACAAAGCACAGTATGCCTTTCTATTTACTCTATCTAATAACAAACTACCTGTACCTTCTAAAAAAATATTATCATTTTCAGCAGAAGTGTAGTCAACTATATTTTCAATAATAAATCCTTCTTTTTCAATTTGCTCCAAAATATCTTCGCGTCGTTCTAACCTCCTATTCTCAGCAAACATAGGATACAATGCGACATCTCCATTCTCATGAAAAGAAACCCAATTGTTAGGAAAAATAGAATCTGGCGTGTCAGGAATTTTTGTGTCTTGAATAACAATTACATTAATCCCTACACTTCTCAACCTCTCTACAAAAATATCAAACTCTTTTACAGCATTTGATTGTATCATTTCTTTAGAAATACCTTCTAAGGCTTTTTGATAATAATTATTGACAGCAGTTTGTTCATTCATCCTGAAATTAATAGGACGAATCATTACTATGGTATCTGTAATTTGTTGCATTAAATCATCGTTATTTGATCGTGTCAAAATTAATCTATTATAATATAAAATAGAAAAAAACGTTAAAAAATTATTGCTAGAAACATATTTGTATTACTATGAAAAAAATCTCATTACTATTCACTTTACTATGGAGTATTATCTTTTTTGCTCAAAATGATAATTTTAAAAAGCCTAATTATCCTGAAATAAAGAAAAAAATTGAGCAAAAAAACTCAAAATTCAATTATTTGAAGTTGCTAAAAAAGTACAAT
>JAMONB010000217.1 GCA_027066745.1 Flavobacteriaceae bacterium | reverse complement strand
CACATTTAACATTCTATTATTGGTTTTTAAAGTAGATAACAAGCTCGAGTTTACATAATAATCTTTAAACAGGTCAACCTCATAATCTTCTTTTATGCTGACAATTAATTGATGGGACTCAATTAAAAAACCGGCTGTATTATTTTTAGGCAAATACAAACCTCCATCCTTTCTATATACAGAAAGTCGAACTCTAGCATCAATTAATTTATTGGCAGTAACAGTCTTTAAAATTTCATTTTCGAAAAACTCTAAAGTAAGCCCCATAGAAATATGCATCCGCAACATTCGCATAGATGCCATCAACCTAAAATAGTGATCTTCTACAAATATAACTTTACCATTAAGGACTTTTATTGTCTCAAATAAACCATCACCGTATTTAAAAGCTCTATTATTGATACTTATCTTAAGGTGATCTTCAACAATATTTCCGTTTAAATTTACCATTATTTATATAAAAAAGCCTCGAAAAAATCGAGGCTATATATTCAAATCCTTAATAATTTTTAATTAGGCTCCTATAGTTTGCTTCAACTCAGCAATTTGATTTTCCCAAAACATTTTAGACTCATCAACTTCATCTTCATCAGCAAAATCAGTTACAATTAAAGAAACATCTGAAGTTAAAGCATCTACCATTATAGTAAACTCAAAGTATACCTCTTCATCTTCATCTTCTAACCACTTATATTTTATTTTTTCATTTGTTTTGTATGACATCCTTCTGGCTTCTTCTTCAGAATCATCCCAAATAAATGTAAATACGTCACTTCTAGAGTTTACATTATCAGCAAACCACTCACTTAACCCATCAGGCGTAGAAAGATATTGGTATAAAAATGCAGGCGAGGCATGCATGATGAACTCAATATCAAATTTAATTTTTTTAGACATTTACAATTTTTTTATAATCTTAAGATTGGCAATATATATAATATCCTATTTTAAAAAAAACTTTTTTATTAAAAATAATAAGAAAGAAATCTTGCCTCTACTAAATTTGTTTTTATATTTGCAAACTTAAAAATGGCGAGGTAGCTCAGTTGGTTAGAGCGTCGGATTCATAACCCGGAGGTCGGGGGTTCAAATCTCCCTCTCGCTACAGGATAAAGAGGTGTTTTTTTACATCTCTTTATCTTTTTGAAATTTTGCTTTTTTACTGCCTTCGTACATTTCATACTTTACAAACCTACATTCTAATTTGCCATTATAAACTTTAATTCTTTTTGAAGTTCTTAAACCTACATTTTTCAATCCGTTTTCAAAATCAGAAGTAATTAGCCATGCATTTGTATTTGGGTACCCTTGCTTCAATGTATTGCCTATTTCTTTATAAAAAACAGGAACATCAATTTCTAAACGTTCACCATAGGGTGGATTAAATAATACTATAGTTTTTCCTTCTATTTCTTTTTTAGTCTTAAAAAAATTGTCTTGTCGTACTGTAATAAACTCTTCTAAACTTGCATTTTCAACATTATCAGTTGCTTTAAAAACAGCAGAAGAAGCCCTATCATAACCTATAATTTCTCTGTTAGACTCTCTAACTTTTTTAAGTAATGAATTTCTAATCACTTCAAATAAATCTTCATCAAAATCATTCCACTTTTCAAAACCAAACTCTCGTCTATTGATATTTGCAGGAATATTATTCGCAATCATAGCAGCCTCAATCAATATTGTACCGCTTCCACACATTGGGTCTATAAAATGTTGTGTTCCGTCATAACCAGATAACAACACCAAGCCTGCTGCTAACACTTCATTTATAGGAGCAATATTTGTAGCACTTCTATAACCTCTTTTATGTAAAGAATCTCCTGAACTATCTAAAGAGACTGTACAATCATCTCTATAGATATGTACATTAATTTTTAAATCTGGATGATCTAAATCAACATTAGGTCTCTTTCCAAATCGGTCTCTAAAGTAATCAACAATGGCATCTTTAGTTTTTAAGGATAAATAATGAGAATGAGTAAAATTTTCAGCATTTGCGACGGCATCAACGGAAAAAGTACTATTTACATCAATATAATTATCCCACTTTATAGTTTGTAATTGTCTGTATAAATCATCTTCATTTTGTACTTTGAACTTTCTAATGGGTTTTAAAATTCGTACAGCAGTTCTCAAACCTAAATTTGCCTTATACATAAATCCAATATCTCCTACAAAACTCACATTTCTAACACCAATTTTCACATCAGTTGCTCCTAAATTTCTAAGTTCTTTTGCTAATAATTCTTCAAAACCAAATAAAGTTTTGGCTAACATCTTAAAATTTTGATTCATCTTATAAAATTATTTCACAAAAATACACTTATTACAACTACTAAAATTTGATTTCTTACTTTTGTACGCAATTTTATAATTTATTAATGAAAACTGAAAAACAAGATTGGTTTAAAGATTGGTTTGATACAAAGTATTATCATATTTTATATCAAGACAGGAATGATGATGAAGCAAAGCTTTTCATGCGACATTTGGTTTCTTTTTTAGATCTTAAAAAAAATAGCAAAATTTTTGACTTACCTTGTGGAAAAGGACGTCATTCAGTATTTTTAAATACACTAGGCTATGATGTTACTGGAGCTGATTTATCAGATAATAGTATTGCATATGCAAAACAATTTGAAAATGAAAACTTACATTTTAAAGTTCAAGATATGCGAGTACCTTTTGACATAAAATTTGATGCAATTTTTAATCTATTTACTAGTTTTGGATATTTTGATGATAAAGAAACCAATATTAAAGTTTTACAAAACCTAAAAAACGGACTAAAAAAGAATGGCGTTTTAGTGATTGATTTTATGAATGTTAATTATGTAAAAAAGTCTATCATAAATTATGAAGTTATCACAAAAGGTAATATAGATTTTATTATAAACAGATCTATTAATAGTAATTTTATCACAAAAGACATTCGTTTTTCTGCTGACGGAAAAATGCATCATTATACTGAAAAGGTAAAATTTTTACCTTTAGATGTGTTAAAAAAATATTTCAAAAAAGCAGGTTTAAATTTAAAGCATACTTTTGGCTCTTATGATTTGACTCCTTTTTTAAGCTCAGAATCTAATCGGTTAATTTTAATTTTAGAATGAGCTACTTGTCCTTAATAATATCTGTTTTATGTGGTTTACTACTAGTTACAGTTCTAAAACCTACAACTAAGACTGTACAACTTGTACTATCCTTTAGTGGTGCCTATTTGCTATCTATTACCGTGCTACATTTATTACCTGAAGTCTTTGAATCACTTCAAAAAAATATTGGAATTTATATTCTAATAGGAATCTTAATACAAACTATTCTTGAATTTTTTTCAAAAGGAGCTGAACATGGTCATATTCATGTTCATTCCTACGCAAAAGGCATACCATGGTTACTATTTCTAAGTTTAAGTTTACATGCATTTTTAGAAGGAATACCACTTGGCACCGTAAATAGTAATTTATTATTATGGGCGATTGTTGTACACAAAGTACCAATAACTATCGTGCTTTTTATATTCTTATTACAATCAAGGCTTAATAAAAGTTCTATCTATTTATTTATGATTGTTTTTGCTTTTATGAGTCCGTTAGGTCTATTGATTAGTAATGAAACTTCATTTTTTAGCACCTATCATATTGAAATAACTGCAATAATTATTGGGATTTTCTTACATATTTCGACCGCAATATTATTTGAAAGCACAAAGAATCATCAATTTAATATCAAGAAATTTATTGCAGTATTGCTAGGTTTTGCAATTGCCTTTATAAGTACACAATGGCTTGTAATACATTAAAATAGGTGTCGTTTTACTCTAAAATTTCTCTGTATAACTCAAATATTTCAAAATTTTTAGTTGTCTTTGAAAACTTTATAAATATTGATAATAATGAATTTTATTAAAAACTTACCTTAATTAGCAACTTCACTAATAAATCGAATACGTACCAATCGTAATTCTTCCTCATCATATTCACCCTCAAATTCATCTAGAGCCTCTTGTATTTTATCAGTTTCAGCTTCCATAAAATACTCATAAATTTCTTCTTGTTGATCTTCATCTAGCAAGGTGTCTAAGCAATAATTTATATTTAGTTTGGTACCAGCGTATATAATACGTTCCATTTCAGTAATCAATTCAGCCATGGTTTGCCCTTTTGATTTTGCGATATCAATTAGCGGTAATTTTCTGTCAGTATTTTGAATGATAAACAGCTTAAATGCAGAGTTTGTACCCGTAGTTTTCACCACCAAATCATCAAATCTTTCTATATTATTTTCTTCAACATACCTCTGAATTAACTCAATAAACGGTTTTCCAAATTTCTTTGCTTTTCCATCACCAACCCCATGTACATTTGAAAGTTCTTCAATTGTCATTGGGTATTTTAAGGTCATATCTTCTAAAGACGGATCTTGAAAAACCACAAAAGGAGGTACATTTTTTTGCTTAGAAACCTTCTTTCTCAAATCTTTCAGCATCACCATTAACTTTTCATCTGTACTACTTCCTGATCCTTTAGCATTAGTTATAATTGCTGTAGTATCTCCTTTATCATAAACATGATCTTCTGTCATCATAAAAGAGACTGGCTTTTCAATAAATTCTAAACCTTTATCTTTTAATTTTAAGACTCCATATTGTTCTATTTCTTTTGCAATATATCCTGCAACTAATACTTGTCTAATTAAAGCCATCCAGAAGTGGCCTTCTTTGTCGTTACCAATACCAAAGTATTTTTGTGTATCAGTTCTACGAGATTTTAATAGTGCATTTGACTTCCCTACCAAAGTATTTACAACTTCTTTTGACTTATATTCTTGATTGGTATCTCTAATTACTTCTAATAAAATTTTTACCTGATCTTTAGCTTCTACTTTTGTTTTTGGGTTTCTAACATTATCGTCCATATCAGCTCCATCTCCATTTATTTCGTCAAATTCTTCTCCAAAATAATGCAATAAGAATTTACGCCTAGACATTGATGTTTCGGCATATGAAACTACTTCTTGTAATAGTGCATGTCCAATTTCTTGTTCTGCAAGTGGTTTTCCTGATAAAAATTTCTCTAGCTTTTCAATATCCTTATAAGCATAAAAAGCTAAACAATGACCTTCACCACCATCTCTACCACCTCTACCAGTTTCTTGATAATAACTTTCTAAACTTTTAGGAATATCATGATGAATTACAAAACGTACATCTGGCTTATCAATCCCCATACCAAAAGCAATAGTAGCAACAACAACATCTATATCTTCCATAATAAACATATCTTGATGTTTGGCTCTAGTCTTAGCATCTAAACCAGCATGATAGGGTACAGCTTTTATATCATTCACTTGTAGTACTTGAGCAATTTCAGTTACTTTTTTCCTACTTAAACAATAGATAATCCCTGACTTTCCTTTATAACCTCTAACAAACCTGATAATATCTTTTTCAATTTCTTTAGTTTTTGGCCTAACTTCATAAAACAGGTTTGGTCTATTAAACGAAGCTTTATATGTTGTTGCTTTGGTCATGCCTAAATTTTTCAAAATATCTTCTTGAACTTTAGGTGTAGCCGTAGCAGTCAATCCTATAATTGGCACATCGTCTATCCGTAAAATAATACTCTTTAAATTTCTGTATTCAGGTCTAAAGTCATGTCCCCATTCTGAAATACAATGTGCTTCATCAATAGCAACAAAAGATATTTTTTGTGTTTTTAAAAAGTCTATATACTCCTCTTTTGCTAAAGACTCTGGGGCTACATATAATAGTTTAGTAATACCAGTACTAATATCTTCTTTTACCCTATTTATTTCTCCTTTATTTAAAGAAGAGTTTAAAACATGTGCAATACCATCATTGGTCGAAATACCACGTATGGCATCTACTTGATTCTTCATTAATGCAATTAAAGGAGATACAACAATTGCAGTTCCTTCTTGAATTAAAGCGGGTAATTGATAACATAAAGATTTGCCTCCACCTGTTGGCATTATCACAAAAGTATCTTCCCTATTCATGATACTTGTAATAACTGGTTCTTGTAACCCTTTAAATTGATTGAAGCCAAAATACTTCTTTAGGGATTCTTGTAAGTTTAAATTTGTCACTCTGATTTATTATTTATCTATAATTTTAGATACATTTGCAACTAAAGATACTACTTTATTTTTAATTCTTAATTTTTTAATTTTTTTTGATGTCAAACACTAAAAAAAATATTCTAGAAATTGCCAAGCAAACCATTTCTATCGAAAGCAAGGCGATAGCGAATTTAATAAATTTTTTAAATAAAGATTTTGAAAATGCAATAAATTTTATTTTAAATTCAAAAGGTAGAGTTATTGTTACTGGAATTGGAAAAAGTGCCAATATAGCTTCAAAAATTGTTGCCACTTTAAATTCTACTGGCACACCTTCTATATTTATGCATGCAGCAGATGCCATACATGGTGATTTAGGGATTGTACAAAAAGGTGATGTCGTTATTTGCATTTCTAAAAGTGGTAATACCCCAGAGATAAAAGTACTACTACCCTTAATTAAAGACTCAAGTAACAAAATTATTGCAATTACAGGTAATTTAGAATCTTATTTGGCTGAGCAAGCAGATTTTGTTCTAAATGCAACTGTAGCACAAGAAGCTTGCCCGAATAATTTAGCTCCAACTACTAGCACTACAGCTCAATTAGTTTTAGGAGATGCTTTAGCTGTTTGTTTATTAGAAATGAGAGACTTTGGCAGTAAAGATTTTGCAAAATATCACCCAGGAGGAATATTAGGCAAACGATTGTATCTTCGAGTAAATGATTTGATACTGAATAACACAATTCCAAAAGTAAAACCTAATGATGCCATTTCAGAGGTTATTATAGAAATTTCAGAAAAACGATTAGGTGCAACCGCAGTCATTGAAAATAATAAAATTATAGGTGTAATTACTGATGGTGATATAAGACGAATGTTAAAGAACAGTCCTGATTTTATCTCTTTATCTGCTAAAGATATTATGGGTAGAAATCCAAAAACCATTAATTCTGACGCAATGGCTATTGAAGCTTTAAGCATCATGGAAAACAATAGTATAACTCAATTATTAGTTAGTGATAATGACATTTATAAAGGCATTATTCATTTACATGATTTATTAAAAGAAGGTATTATCTAATATGTCTGAAGAACAAAATGAAATGTCATTTCTAAACCATCTTGAAGTATTAAGATGGACGTTGGTACGCTCAGTAATAGCTGTATTGGTTACAAGCTCTATTGCTTTTATGATGAAATATTTTATTTTTAATAAAATTATTTTATTACCAAAAAACCCTTCATTTATTACGTACCGAATGTTATGCTCTCTCTCTAAAAAATTAGGTACAGATGGATTGTGTATAGATGAAATTCCGTTTATTGTTCAAAGTAGAACCATGGCTGGGCAATTTTCTGCTCATATTTGGACTTCGGTTACTGTTGGCTTCATCATTGCTTTTCCCTTTATTTTATGGGAAATATGGAAGTTTATTAAGCCAGGGTTATACTCTAAAGAAAGAAAACATGCAAGAAGTTTTATTATCATATCTTCTTTTTTATTCTTTTTAGGTGTTCTTTTTGGTTATTTTTTAATTACACCACTTTCAATTAATTTTTTAGGGTCATATAGAGTAGCAGATGAAGTAAATAATAATATAGATTTAAGCTCATATATAGGCCTACTCAGAGCTTCTGTACTTTCAGCAGGATTAATTTTTGAAATGCCTGTGGTTATTTATTTTTTAACAAAAATGGGATTGGTAACTCCTGAATTTTTAAAAAAATACAGAAAATATGCTCTAGTTTTAGTCTTAATTCTAGCTGCTATAATTACACCTCCTGATGTTATTAGTCAATTTATCGTGGCAATACCCATGGCAATTTTATATGAAATTAGTATTGTAATTTCAAAAGTAATACTCCGCAAAGAGAAAAAAGAAGCCGCTAAGCTTTAAATTTTTACTATTTTTACAATTATGAATATAGATGTTGATACATATATTGATAAACATACGCATTTTTATAAAATGCCACATATGCTTAGGCAATTAATTATTTCAACTGATCTTAAAGAAACTATAAAATGGAGAATGCCAACCTTTACCTATAACAATAAAGACATTATGAGTCTTGGAGCTTTTAAAAGTCATCATGAAAATTGGATTTTTCAAGGAACATTACTAAAAGGTCAAAAACATATTTTAACTTCTCAAGAAAAAACAAAGAATATACGTCAGTGGAGACTTACTCATGATTCTATTATTGATAAGAGTTTATTTGTAGCCTATAGTAATGAAGCCATCTCTAATAAAAAAAGAGCAATAAAAATAACGTATAAAAAAGATTAACTTAAAGATGATTTTAAGAGCAGAAAATATTCAAAAAATATATGGTAGCAGAACCGTTGTTAAAGGTATATCCCTACAAGTAAAACAAGGTGAAATCATTGGTTTATTAGGTCCAAACGGAGCTGGAAAGACAACTTCTTTTTATATGATAGTTGGTATGGTACAACCCAATGAAGGGAAAATTTTTTTAGACAATGAAGATATTACTAATGATTCAATGTACAAACGTGCTCAAAAAGGAGTAGGTTATTTAGCTCAAGAAGCTTCTGTTTTTAGAAAACTTTCTGTTGAAGATAATATATTGTCTGTCCTACAATTCACCAAACTTTCTAAAAAACAACAAAAAGAAAAATTAGAATCATTAATAGATGAATTTAGTTTAGGTCATGTTCGTAAAAATCGTGGTGATTTGTTATCAGGTGGAGAGCGAAGAAGAACCGAAATTGCTAGAGCTTTAGCATCAGACCCAAAATTTATACTTTTAGATGAGCCTTTTGCAGGTGTTGACCCTATTGCAGTTGAAGATATTCAAAGTATTGTCTCTCATTTAAAAGATAGAAATATTGGTATATTAATTACCGACCATAACGTTCAAGAAACATTAGCAATTACCGACAAAACCTATTTAATGTTTGAAGGTGGAATATTAAAAGAAGGTACTCCACAAGAATTGGCAGAAGATGAAATGGTTAGAAAAGTTTATTTAGGTGAGAATTTTGAACTAAAAAAAGCCATTAAAATAAAAAAAAGCTAACGAATAATTTCGTTAGCTTTTTTTTTATTTTTGATTCCCTAAGACTGATTTTGTACCAGTAACCTTCCCTTTTTCATTGATTAACAGATAATACGGAAAATTTTTTCTTTCTATTCTAAAAGCATAAACTTTCTCTATTCCATTTCTTTTTGATAAACTATAAGTAACGTTTTTTGAAATTTTATAGCCTGAATAATTCTTTAATGTTTCTTTTACACTCTCTGGAACTTCAGATTTTTGTATTTTATAGACAACTTCAGTAGTCTTTTTATCTTCAGATTGTCCATAACTATATTGTAAACCAAAATAGGTAAAGCAAATTAATATAGCTAAAATTTTAATATTTTTCATTGATCTATTCTTTAATAATTATTATTTTCTAGAACTCCAACTCGTTTTATATCTACCTGCATCAAAATCATAACCTAGAACTAATAATGGCGTTCCAGAATGGTTTAAATCAACAGCTTCATTGATATTGAATTGATACCCCATACCAACATAAAACTTATCCTTTTTCAGACCTAAAAGTGGTGATATCGATAGTGGGTTAAAACCTTGATCATTTAAAAATCTTGAATTAATTCCTGCCCACATATAACCATCATCTGTTATCTTACGTACTTTAAAATTTAAATCAGAAACCGACCGTCCATCTCCTTCAAAATATTTAAAATATAATGATGGCTCATATTCATATTCTTCACTATCACTTACAAAAGTATAGCCCGTATATGCATAATAATTTCTAAGTTTAATAGGTTCTGTATCAGCAAAGATTTCTATATTTTTATTCAAAATATTTGAGATATTAACACCTACAAAATAACGCTCTACTCTATACAATGCTCCAACTTCAAAGTTGTGATTTGAGGTTGACTGACTTGCTCCCACATGTGGATCATCTTGACCAGTTCCATATCCATTATCTCCAAAATTTTCAGTACTAATTTTAAAATGATTAAACTTATATGAGATACCAAAAGACAAATACTCTTCATCAGCATCAGATAATGTTAAATGATAAGCATAAGACAGTTGACCTCCCATTTGCTGTGTAGCACCATTAGTATCATTATATAAAATAATACCTAAACCTGTTTGTTCATTTAACCTAGTGTCATAAGATATATTCTGTGTACGTGGAGCATTTTTCATACCTACCCATTGAAAAACACCACTCAAACGTAATTTATGAACATCATCGATACCAGCATAGGCAGGAGAAATTGCAAAAGTGTTTTCAACCAAATATTGAGTGTAAGGCGATAATTTAAATTCCTGTGAATTTGCCATTAGCGTAAAGGCAAATGCTATTATAAAAATGTATTTTTTCATTGGATTATTTTTTCTCTTATTTTTTTTATTATCTATATAATGTAACGTTTCCTTTAAATTCTCTATTGTCATTCGGGTCATTTAGTTTAATAATGTACCAGTAATCTCCTGAGGGTAATAATTTACCTTTGT
>JAMONB010000216.1 GCA_027066745.1 Flavobacteriaceae bacterium | reverse complement strand
TGGTATCTCCTCAAACTTAGAAACGATATGTGCCATTGGTGGTGCAGGAAAAATCGTAGATTTTTTTAAATTTGATTGGCGTAAAAAAACATGGAACTTAACCTTTATTCTAGGAACAATTCTCGGTGGTTTTATCGCTTTTCAATGGTTATCGCCTAATGAAATAGTAGCTATAAGTCCACAAACTATCCAAGATTTGACTGATTTAGGTTTTCAAAATGCAGGAGGTCATTATTTACCCGGTGAGATTTTTAGTATAGATGCTATTTTTTCACTAAAAGGATTCTTAATTTTAATAGGTGCTGGTGTTTTGGTTGGTTTTGGATCGCGTTATGCTGGCGGATGTACTTCAGGTCATGCCATTGTTGGTTTAAGTAATTTAGAATTGCCTTCACTAATTTCTGTTATTGGATTTTTTATTGGAGGCTTAATCATGACATGGGTACTATTCCCCTTAATTTTCTAAAAAACATAAAATGAAGAACATAAAATTTTTATTGATTGGCATCCTTTTCGGGATTGTACTCAGTAAGGCAGAAGTTATTTCTTGGTATCGAATTTATGAAATGTTTAAGTTTCAATCTTTTCATATGTATGGCGTTATTGGTTCTGCAGTCGTATTAGGAATTATATTGGTTCAATTTTTTAAAAAAGGAATCATCAAAACGTATTTTGGCAAACAGATTACTATTGACCCTAAAAAGAAAGGCTTTAAACGAAATATGATTGGAGGAATTATCTTTGGCTTAGGCTGGGCATTAGCAGGAGCTTGCCCTGGTCCAATGTTTATTTTGCTAGGTAGAGGCATTGCAGCAATTATTGTTGTGATTTTTGGAGCCTTACTTGGTGCATTTATATACCATGCCACTAAAAAACACCTTCCACATTAATAAGACTCATCTATTTAAAAAAATAAGTTTTAATTTTTTTAAATTATGTCAGCCGAACGAACCTCACTACAAAGCTATGTCTAATTTTTTAGATACATTTTAAGTACATAAATCAACTAAAATCTTCGTAACTTTCCTGCCCATTATAAAAATCCAGATGGCTACATTAACAGACAAATTCGGAAGGCAAATAACCTATTTGCGATTGGCAGTGACAGACCGTTGTAACTTACGCTGTCAGTATTGTATGCCAGCTCATGGCATTGATATTGTCGATAGAAAAGAACTCCTTACTTTTAAAGAAATGTATCGTATTACTCGTGTTTTGAGTGAGTTGGGTGTCAATAAAATTCGTTTAACAGGAGGAGAACCTTTTGTACGAAAGGATTTTGTCAGCTTTTTAGAAATGCTATCGTTTAATGACAAGCTAGACGAAATTAACATTACCACTAACGGAGCATTAATCTCAAGACATATTGCAAAACTGGAAGAGCTTAAAATTAAAACTATTAACTTGAGTATTGATAGCTTATCCAAAGAAAAATTTGCTAAAATTACACGAAGAGATGTTTTTGATGAGGTCTATAAAACCTTAGAATTGCTTGAAGAAAGTTCGCTGAAACTAAAATTAAATGCTGTAGTTCAATCTGGTGTGAATACTAATGAAATTATTGATTTTATTGAACTGACCAAACATAAAAATTTAGAAGTTCGCTTTATAGAAGAAATGCCTTTTAATGGTGTGGGGCAACGGACAACTAACGAGGTTTGGAATTATACGAAAATCTTAGACTTGATTAAATCACATTATACAAAAATCACACCATTACAATCTGACAAATCTTCTACCTCTCATAATTTTAAAATAGAAGATTATCAAGGTTCTTTTGGTATTATTCCTGCTTTTACAAGAACGATCTGTGGCGATTGTAACAGGATTCGGATTACGGCAACAGGCTTGTTTAAAAACTGTTTGTTTGATGAAGGTGTTTTTAATATCCGAGATTTTATCCGCAATGGAGCAACAGATGATGCATTAAAAAAACTATTTTTATCCATTGTAAAAGACAAACCAGAAAACGGGTTTATAGCCGAAGCCAATCGAAAAAACAATAAAAATGTTTCGGAGAGTATGTCGACTATTGGAGGGTAATTCCTTTGTTTTACGGACATTTAACTTTGTTGAATCTTCGACTTCCCCCTAAGGGAAAACAGTATTGAATTATAATAAAAAATGTCATTCCTGCGTAGGCAGGAATCCAGACCTAACAAAAATATCCTATGGAAAAATGGAATAAAATATGTTATTATCTTTCTGAAAAAATTAAAACAAA
>JAMONB010000215.1 GCA_027066745.1 Flavobacteriaceae bacterium | reverse complement strand
TATTTTATTAGGTTATGGTTATATTTTATCAGAAAACTATATTGATAATATTGAAGAAAAAGTGTCAATTAATGAACATAGAATTTACCAACAGTTTACGTCAAAACAAAAGATAGGAGCCGTAAAAGTAAACCATCGATACCGATTTGAACAAAGGTTTGTTGAGAATGACTTTAAAATGCGTTTTCGCTATTTTTTGAGTGTAAATGTTCCAATTTCTAAAAAGGAGACAAATAATTTTTACCTTTCTGCATATAATGAAATATTTTTAAATTCAGAACCTGCAATATTTGACAGGAATAGACTGTATGGTGGTGTAGGCTACAATGTAAATAAGAACATAAGATTTGAATTAGGTTATATGAACCAATTTTTTGAAAATACAAGTCGAGATCAACTGAATATTGTAAGTTTTCTAAATTTCTAAGAGATGTTTCAATTTTATATTGGTAAAAAAAGATTATTTTTAGAGAAGCTCAAACAGTTTATTTCACCTAGTAATCATTGAATTTACTGTTTTAGAGTATAGGTTAGTGATTGTGCATCACTTGTCATAACTTTACTACTAAATTTTTAGATGTTTTTTCAGGCTATAAGCAATCACAGCCAACTGCATGACTTTATTTGCTTACTCAACACCAATAGTATTGATTTTTATGAGTCAGTTTAATAGTCAAAACAGTTAGTAAAACCCATCTACTCCTTATAACTAAACCACTATGGACTGAAAGTCCATAGGTTTTTAAATCTGACTAAAGTCAGGTGTACGGAAGCAAACGTGGTTATTCAAGGATAAAATTATCATTACTTGATTTACGATGATGTTCTAAATATTCATTCACCATCTTATCTGTAATATTACCTGTACTCCAACATCCAAAACTAATTGTCCAAAATGTCTACCCCAATATTTCTTCCATAAAACAGGAAACTCCTCTTGTATTTTTCTTGAAGTTCTTCCTTTTACCTTTTTTTACAGTTGTACTAACATCTTGTGATGAACGATATTAAATATGCATATAGACGTGATCTTTGGATACAACTCCTTTTAGGATCACGATATCTTCTGCATCACAAATTTGTATCTGCAACTTTCTGTAGCTTGTTTGAATATCTATATTTTGTACTCCAAACAAAATGAACTCTTAACCTTGAAATTGTATGGCTATTTACTCTTTGTTTTGACATACAACAAAGATAAAGTTTATTGAACTCCACAACCTTTTACACAGGTCGTTTATTCTCAAAATAACGGTAGATTGAACTTTCTGGAGACTCAATTCTTTCTCCCAATTTTTTAAATGTAAAAGATTCAAAACCTAATTCATTTACCATTTCAATACTATTAGAAATTATTTTAAGCCCTAAATCAGATGATTCGGGGTTTTTTAAGTACACGTTTTGAAGTAACTTCAACATGTATTTTAAGGTTTTTCATATTTTAATTGCAAATATAATAGTGCTACTATTAATAACGTAATTTTTACTCCACCTTCTTTCAAAACCTTAACATTCAGTTAACATTCAATTCTTTTTCTTTGCATCAAAGAAAATTAATAATTATGACAAAATTATCAAAGCTCCTTTTTTCGTTATTTTTACTTACTTTTATTTTTATAGATGCACAAGAAAAAGAAGAAAACCCTTTTTCATTTAAATGGGATAATGGATTTAAATTAGAAAGTGCAGATAAAAATTTTAAATTAAAATTTGGTGGTCGAATCATGTTAGATCATGCTTTCTTTACTCAAAATAATACTTTAAAGAGTGCTTTTGGAGAATTAGAATCTTCAAATGGAACTGAAATTAGACGAGCAAGACTATTCTTTAGTGGAAATTTCTATAAAAATGTAGATTTTAAATTAGATTTAGGTTTTGAAGGAGGGGTTATTGCATTTAAAGATGTATATATTGGCATAAAAAACATTCCTTTTATAGGTAACGTTAGAGTTGGAAATGTAAAAGAACCTTTAAGATTGGAAATGTTGACAAGTAGTAAGTATATCACCTTTATGGAAAGGTCTTTAATTAGTGATTTTTCACCAACACGTAATAATGGAATTCTTTTATTTAATGAATTTTTAAATAAAAAAATAGGTGTTCAAGCAGGTTTATTTAGAAATGCAGATGATAAAACAGCAAATGATAAAAAGGCAAATGATGGTTATGTATTTACAAGTAGGTTTACAAGCTTACCTATAAACAATACAGATAAAAAACAATTAT